>CAPYQR010000030.1 GCA_948742005.1 uncultured bacterium | reverse complement strand
GAATAGTAGAGGATAATTCTCCATAGCTCATAGCGCCGAGCAGTGTGATAAAGCCTGCTAAAAGCCAGATTAAAATCAAAAGAATTGCGCTGTTGGTGTCGCGTGCAATTACGCTTGAAACAATAAAAATTCCGCTTCCAATCATCGAGCCTGCAACGATTGAAATCGCATCTTTTAAATTCAAGGTTCTTTTAAGTTCAGACATAGGAAAATTATATCATAAGAGAATTATTTTATAAGCGTTTTTGCAAATTCAAGCGTTTTTTCGCTTATTTCACCGGATGCCATTTGTGCAAGAGCTTTTAGTTTTTCTTCTTCGTCTAAAGATTTGACTGTTATGTCTGTGTTTTCATTGTGCTGTTTTGATATCCAGAAGAAATTATCCGCCTTGGCACAAATTATCGGCTGATGAGTTATGCAGATAATTTGAGTGGTTTTTGAAAGTTCAATTATTGAATTTGCAACGGCGTTTGATGTTATTCCCGAAATTCCTGTATCAATTTCATCAAAAACAACGGTTGAAACCTTGTCAACTTTTGCAAAAATAGTTTTAAGTGCAAGCATAACCCTTGAAATTTCACCGCCTGATGCTATGCGTGCCAGTGGCGCGGGTGAAATATTTTTATTTGTTGAAATTAGAAATTCAACCTTATCAAATCCTTTTTCATCCATTTTTGAGCTTGTTTGTGAAATTGAAATTTCAAATTGTGCTTCTTTTAATTCAAGGTTTTTCAGTTTTTCTTTGATTGATTTTGATAATTCAACTGCGTTTGTTTTTCTGTATTCACTGATACTTTTTGCTAAAAGATTGCAGGAAGAAAAAAGCGCATTGGATTTTTCTTCAAGTTCTTCAAGGTTGAAATCACCCTTTGTTAGTTCATTTAATCTTTTGTTTAAATTTTCATAAACTTCATCCAAATCAGAGCCATATTTTCTTTTTAGTTTTTGAATTAATGATAATCTTTCATTTAGCTCATCCAGACGGCACGGGTCGCAATCAAGGGATGATGAGTAACTTTTTAGTTCGTTTGCACAGTCTTTTAATGTTTCAAAGCAGTCAAAAATTGTATCATGGTGAATTTCTAAAGATTTATCAATTTGAGACAGGCTTGATAAATTATACTTAATTTTTCCCAATGCTTCAACAATACTTTGATTATCTCCGTATAACGCGTAAAAGGCGCTATATGAATTTTCTTTTAATTCTTGTGCGTTGGATAAAATTTCAAGCTCTGATTTAATTTCTTCTTCTTCATTTGTGCGAATTTGCGCATCGTCAAGTTCTTTTAATTGAAATTTTAAAAATTCAATTTCCTTTTCGTTATTTTCAAAATTTTCCTTTAAAAATTCAAGTTTTTTATTGGTTTCTTTTAATTCTAAAAAAGTTTCTTTGAAATTTGATAAAAGCTCTCTAAATTCTAGTTGTTTTTTGATTATATAATCATCCAAAAGGTTTATATGATTTTTTTGCGCCATGTAGGAATATGTCTGGTGTTGGGAGTGGATATCAATTAAGGATTCTCTGAGCTGTTTGATTTCATCAATTGAAGATAAAGCTCCGTTTAGGCGAAACTTTGATTGTGAAGCTATTTCGCGTGAAATTGTTGTTTCTTGTGATTTTTCATCATCAAAAACAGCTTCAATTACGCAAGGATGATTTTTGTCTAAAATCAGGTTTTTATCTGCCTTTGCACCTAAAACAATATCGAGCGCTTTTATAATTATACTTTTTCCCGCGCCCGTTTCGCCGCACAAAACATTAAAACCCTTTTTAAAATCAAGGTGTGTTTCTTTGATAAGTATGAAATTTTTAATCAATAGTGATTTTAGCATTTTGTTTTATTTGTGAATTGAAATAGACCAGTGAAGTTTTTCTTTTAAAATATCATAAAATTTATCTTTTTGCTTATTTAAAATTAAAAGCTTTGCGTAATTTTCGTTTTTTTCGATTTCTATTTTATTATCAAGCACAATATCTATCTGTCCGTCAAAAGAAACATTAAGTCTTTGATTTTCGAGAGTTTTTATGATTATTTTTTCATCTTTAGGCACGATTAACGGGCGTGTATTGAGCGTATGCGGGCAGATTGGGATAATTAAAAAACAATCAACGTTAGGTGAAATAACAGGACCGCCTGCAGATAAAGAATAAGCAGTTGAACCGGTCGGTGTTGAAACGATAAGCCCGTCTGCAACATAAGAACAAATTTCTTTGTTGTTTATCTGTAAAATAAAAGTAGCGCTTCTTGCGCAATTAACGCCTTTTACAACAATATCGTTCAAGGCTGTGTATTTTTCGATATTTTCTGAATCACAGGCGCTTTTGAGCATTAATCTTTCTTCAATTATAAAGTCATTGTTGTTTATTTTTTCAATAACATTTTCAACTTCTTCAATTTTTGCCTGTGCCAAATACCCTAGCCGTCCAAGGTTGAATCCTAAGGTCGGAATTGAATGATTACAATAAAATCTTGAAGCTTTTAAAAATGTTCCGTCTCCCCCGACTGTTATTGCTAAATCAATATTTTTTTTCATTTCATCAATTGAAAAAATTTCACAAAATTCAAATTTTTCGCTTAAAATTTTTGCATTTTCCTGCGATTTTTTAATTGACGGATTGAAAATTATTCCGATTTTTTTAAATTTGTTTTTTATTGTTGATTGGTTTTGCATAAAATGATTTTAGCAGAAAAATGTAAAATTTTCTTAACAATTAAATAAAAAACATAAAGATTTTAAAAATTTTTCCGTCTATTAAAATGTAGGATGATAAAAAAGAGGTTATAATAATGTTAGAATTATTAAGTTTAGTATTTTTTGGATTTATTGTTTATACATTTTTAGTAATTGTTCCCGCAATTGTTGAAAATTTTACTTCAGAAGAATTCCGTGCTTCATATTTTGCTCATTTAGCAAGCAGATATGTTAATTCTTACGGGAAATAGTTAAAGCAATTCCTCAAAACCTGAGGAACGTTCAGGCAGATTTTGATATCCTTGATTTGTGATAACAAAATGATGGATATATTTGCTTGTATAGTTTCCCTTGATGAACAATTTTTTAATTACATTCTCGCGCTCTACCAAAGGGTGCGAGATGTTTTCAAGTTCAGGATTTTCTTCGTTTAAATGTGTCCAGACAGCAGCCTCCAAGGTCCAGGCGTAGGTTTCTTCGTTGAGAGAATTTTCTTCGTCTTGATGAATGGCTTCGTGTGCTAAAATTGCACTTAGTGCTTCAGGGGGTGCATCTTTGTGTTTTTCGTTAATGTAGATGTATAAATTTTTCTTCTTTTTCCAGCCTAAAGCATCAAAATTAGCATAAAGGGGATTAATTGTTGAAAGATTTAAAAATTCTATTTTTATCGGGCGGTTTGTTAAATTTTTCCCCAATATTGCTTTTCTTGAATATTCCCCGGGTGTATCTTTTAATAATTCCAATGCACGGATAACATTTAAGCTGAGCGTAACTTCGCGATATTCTTTAATTAATTCATTCCCGACATCCATCCGTGCCCCTTTGCTGATTGCGCCTTGCGCAAAGGGGGCTGATAAGGCAAAACATAAAATAATCGATAGTAAACTTTTTTTCATAATTCCTCAAGTGCTAATTCATTCATATAATATAATTATACGCATGGTTTTTTTATAATGACAAATTTGGTCAAGGCAAAATTTTTTTTAAGCTTGTTTTAAAGTGTTAAATTTGTTATTTTAATAATTATGAATGAAGAAAATAAAAATACGGAAAATAAAAATTTAATAAAATGCCCTGTGTGTAATACGGAGTTTGATAAAAAAGAAAAATGCTGCCCGAATTGTCTTTATAAGCAGCCTTTGAATTTTGATAAGGCGTTGTGGATTTTTGCACTTTTGTTGATTCCTTTTAGTCTGATTCGTGTTTTTCATGATAATTTTATTGATATTTTTGATAAATTTTCAAAAAATGATGAAAAAATTGAGCAGATTCTGCCTGATAGCCGTAATGAATTGATTGATTTAAAAAATGAAAATATTATTCCAATCCCTTTGCGCAAGATGGAAGAATTGTCTTATAAAACAAGGGATGAAATTTTAGAAAAACGTAAAAAATATGTTAAAAATTCTCTGATTTTTAAAGATGATGAATTGTTTAATTTTTTGAAAAATTATGAACCAAACCCCGAGGTTTACAGAATCAAAGACAAGCTTCCCTGGATTAGCGCGTTTGAAATTGCAAAATACGGGATTGCAAAAAGTAAAAATATAGCAAAAGGAATTTCAAGACATTCAATTTCGGTTAATAATCCCGAGGTTTTAATAAGCATAATTACACCCGATTTAGGTGAAAAAAGAACGCCCGAGGAGTTTTCAGAAGCTGATTATTTTTTCCCTGTGGGTGTGTTTTGGGATAAAAAAGAAAAAGTTATTATTGCAAAGTTTGATTTAGATTCATTTTTTAAGAAAAATCCTGATTTTTTAGAAAGCGCTTTATATTTAGATGAAACAAACGCGCGGGATTTGGGATATAATTGGATTTTTGCGTCAAAAGTTAAAAATGTCGATTTTGCAAATTATAAAACTAATTTTTCTAAAAATCCTTACAATATAAAAGGTTTTTATCATCAGGGTTTATCCTGTGGACTTCAAGACGGGTGCAATAATTACTCTCCTTATCAGGAAGAAATGATTTTAAGGGTTAATTCGCTGCCTGCGGTTCTTGAAATTAAATTATGGAAAGAAAAACCTTTGACTTGTGCTAAGCGTGCAGATTTGACTTATAAGATGATATTTGAGTGATTGATTATGATTAAATATTTGAGTCCGATAATTTTACTTATAATTTCAAATGTGTTTATGACTTTTGCTTGGTATGGGCATTTAAGGCATAAGAATAAGGCTTTGATTGCTGTTATTCTTGTTTCTTGGCTGATTGCGTTTTTTGAATATTGTTTTCAAGTTCCTGCTAATCGTATTGGGTATGAAGTTTATAATGCGGCTCAATTAAAAACAATTCAGGAAGTTATTACCCTTGTTGTTTTTGCTGTTTTTTCCGTTTTTTATCTTAAAGAACAATTCAGATGGAATTATTTAATCGGTTTTATATTTATAATTCTTGCTGTGTTTTTTATTTTTAAAAAATGATTTTTGATTTAATATAATTAAAAAAGGAAATAAAATGAATTTTTGTCAAAAAATAAACCCTCATCAAAAACATTTTATACGATTAATTTTGATAATTATTGCTATAACATTTTATTTTTTAGCAAATATTCAGCGTGTTGCTGTTCCGGGGGCTGTTTTTGACCTTTTGCAGGGAGATTTATCCACCACTGCGCCAAAAATTACTATGCTGGGTGCTGTTTTTTGTTATGTTTATGCGCTTTCGCAATTAATTACAGGAATTTTGGTTGATAAAGTCGGCGGGTTTAAGGTTGCGCTTTTTGGAATAATTGCTTTTACTTTTGGCGCTTTGTTGTTTCCTAAAAGTGATAATTTTTTCCTTTTATATTTGTCAAGGGCGTTTTTAGGATTTGGGAGTGCAACATTTTATTTAAGTTCAATTCGTGAAGTTAAAAAATATGTTAAAGATGAAAATTTTTCCCTTGCTGTTTCATATATGCTTTTTGTCGGCTATAGCGGCGGAATTATTGCAAACGCACCTCTGGTTTCTTTAATTAGCGTAACGGGCTGGCGTAATGCGTTTTTATATTTGGGTTATTTTGCTTTTTTTATCGGGGTTTTGTATTTAATTTTGTTTTTAATTTTTAAACCCGTTCATTGTGATAAAAAAGTTGAAGTTTCAATTTCTCCTTTTAAAGAAATTTTAACAAAAAAGGAAAATATCTATATTTATGTTTTTGGCGGAATAAATTACGGGCTTTATTATGTTTTGCAAAGCGTTATCGGCAAAAAATTTTTGCAGGATTTTTGTTTTCTGGGGGTAAATAAATCTGCGCTTATTTTGTCTTTTATGGCGGTGGTTGCGGCGTTTGCAGGTGTAATGAGTGCGTGGATATCTAAAAAAATCGGAAATAAGCGCGCTGTAATTTTCAGAATTGCTGCGATTTTTTCAAGTTTATCAACTTTAACAATAAGCTTGTTTTTATTTTTTGATATTCATTCAAATTTTATAACTGTTTTATTTTTAATAATTGCTTATTTTGGAAGCATTTCGCCTTTGTTGATTTGCACTTTGCATTTGTTGAACAGATATGAGATTTCAGCCACGGCTGTTGCAATTCAAAGTTTTAATTTTTTTATGATTGTTGGAATTTTAGGTGCTGTTTCAGGCATGTTGATGCATTTATTTGAACCGACAAATAAAAACGGTGTTTTAATTTATCCAAACGAATCTTATCTGTGTGTTTTTGTTTTATTTTTTGTTTTAAGTTTGATTTCTCTTGTTTTTTCATTCAAAATCAAAGATACGTTTGAGCAGGCGCATTAAAATTTTGCAATAAATAGTTTTTACAGCCCTCAACGATTGCAGAAGCTATAATTTTTTGGAATTTTTTGTCTTTTAATTTTTCTGCTTCATCTTTTTTGATTAAATAACCGCATTCAATCAACACGCTTATTTGTGAAGTTGGGCGCGTAAGCGCAAAAGAAGCGTAATTTACCTTGTCGTTTCTAAAGTTTGTTGCTTTTATTAAACTGTTTAAAATGTTTTCTGCCAATGGTTTTGATTGCGGATGATAATAATATGTTCCGACACCATGCTTAAATTCTGCATCTTTTACACGCGCAAGGCTGTTTTGATGGATACTTAAAAGAAAATCACTCTCTTTTTCTCTTGCGAATTTGGTTCTGTCGTATAAATAAACTTTTTTATCCGCAGTTCTTGTCATATATACTTTTGCGCCATTTTTCTTTAATTCTTTTTTTAATTTTTTGGCAATTTGAAGATTAATGGTTTTTTCTTCCAGCCCATGCGCGCAAACACCCTTTTCGCTTCCGCCATGACCGGGGTCTATTGTGAAAACAAGGTTTTTTAAGGGTTTTTTGGGGTTGATTTTAGGCGGTTTTTTGATTGTTAAAATATAACCGCTCAATTCTTCATTCGGGATAAAATCATAGCCAAAAAGCGGCTTTTTGGAAACATAGTTGATTTTAAATTCGTTTTCGATTTTATCAGGGAATTTGATTTCCCTGTCTTTATTGGAAAAAGTCATATCGCTCGGGTCAAAATGCACGTCATACATCTTAAAAGCGAGATTGCTGCCATTTTCTATAAATTGATAAGGGCTTTTTGAATCGGTTTCAATTTTATAAACAAATTTATTTTTTGTTGATTTGTTTGATATTTTTGAAATATCGTCAAATCTTTTTTCGGGGATAATTGCCTGAACCTCAACGTGTTTTTTGTTAATCCAGGCGTAATTATTTTCGCTTAATTCGACTTTGTAGTAATTTTTGTTTTGTTTTGTGGCAAAAAGTACACTTCCTTTGTAAAGATGAGTTAATCTTTTAGCGTTTTCGTTGTCTTTATCTCTAAGAGGGGTTAAATCTTCAATTGTTTCTAAAACCGCATACTTTGCAATTCCTACATTTTTTAGTTCTTCGATTGCGTACGCTTGAGTTGAAAATTGAAAAAAAAGTAAACCCGATATAAAAAATAATAAATTCTTTTTCATGATTAACATTATAAACTAATGTTAAGAAACTGTAAAATATTAAAAATTAAATATTTGTAAAATATTTTTGTTTTTGTTAAAATATTTATACAAAATAAGATTAAAATAAGAATGTCCTTTTGGGGCATTCTATTAATAAGGAAAGATAATCTCGGCTAAACCCCAAGAAAGGTAGAAAAAATGGGAATCAAAGGTAAAAACGACAAAATGGTTGTCCTTGCTTGCGAAGATTGCAAAGAAAGAAACTACACAACAACTAAAAATAAAAAAACCAATAAAGAAAGAATGGAACTTAAAAAATATTGCCCAAGATGCAAACAACACACCGTTCACAAGGAAACAAAATAGTTTTTTAACTAAAATGCGTCCTTAGTTCAGTTGGTAGAACGTCGGTCTCCAAAACCGGATGTCGAGGGTTCGAGTCCTTCAGGGCGCGATTTTAGAACGATTTGTATTTAGAAAATTAGAAAAAAGAAACATGACGGCAGAAAAAGAAAACAAAAGTAATTTTAAACAAGAAATTATCACATATTTCAAAGGTGTCAGGGCAGAATGGTCAAAGATTTCATGGCCTACAAAACAGCAAACAATTGTTGAAACGGGGATTGTACTTGTTGTTGTGATATTTTTTACATTAGTTGTTTATTTTATGGATATTATCTTTAAAGCGCTTTTGGATTTAATTAAATAAAGGTTGAAAAATGTCTGAAAAAGAAAATGAATTGCAAAACGAAGAACTTTTAAATCAAGCTGATTCTCAAATTGAAGAAACGGTTGAAGAAAGTATTTATATAAGCAAAGAACAAACCCACAACATCGAAAAAGCCCCTAAAAAAAGATGGTATGTTGTTCACACTTATTCAGGGTATGAAAACAAGGTTAAAGTGAACCTTGAAAAACGCGTTGAATATATGAACATGGGTGAAAAAATCTTCAGAATTGAAGTTCCTCAAAAAACAATTACTCAAGTTCGCTCAGGGAAAAAGACAAAAAAAGAAGACAAAATCTTCCCGGGATATGTTCTGGTTGAAATGATTATGGATGATGATTCCTGGTATGTTGTACGCCACACCGCAGGCGTTACAAAATTTGTCGGAACGGCTAAAAAACCCATCCCTGCAAAAGATTCGGAAATCAAAAAAATTATCCACAGAGGACAGCAAACAACTGCTAAAATTGAACTTGACGTTAAAGTCGGCGATAAGGTCAGAATTATTTCAGGGCCTTTTGCAGAATTTATCGGCGATATCACGGAAGTTTATCCTGATAAATCTAAACTAAGAGCTATGGTTTCAATCTTCGGTCGTGAAACGCCTGTTGAATTGGAATATAAACAAATACAAAAAGTCTAAGTGCTTGTGGAAGGGTTTTAAATCGACAAAGCCCGCAATTACCACGAAAGGAGAATAATAATGGCACCAAAATCAAACAAAAAAGTAACAGGAAAAATTAAGCTTCAAATAGAAGCAGGCAAAGCTAACCCCTCGCCGCCGGTTGGTCCAGCGTTGGGTCAAAAAGGCGTTAACATCATGGATTTTTGCAAACAGTTTAATGAAAGAACTGCTTCTCAAGCAGGCTACATTATCCCTGTTGTAATTGATGTTTATGAAGACAGAAGCTTTGATTTCGTTATCAAATCACCGCCTGCGGCTGTTTTAATTAAAAAAGAATTAAATCTGCCCAAAGGTTCTGCTGTTCCGAACAAAACAAAAGTAGCACAAATTACTCAAGAACAGCTTGAAAAAATCGCAAAAATTAAAATGAACGACCTTAATGCAACAACCCTTGAAGCCGCTGTTGAAATGATTAAAGGAACAGCAAGAGCAATGGGTGTTACAGTTGCGAGCAACGGTTAGTCCGACGGACTTAGTGTTGCGAAGCGACTGCAGAGGTGTGTTACAAGCGTACCGGCAAAACGAGACTTTTGGCGGATAGCTTGAAACCGTACCACAGTTTATAAATGATTGGGAGGTAATTAATTTTACCGCTAAATACCACAAAAGGAGAAAAAATGTCTAAATTAACCAAAAAACAAAAGAAAATAAACGAAATGATGGAAGGGTTCACCCAGCCCTCAACTGCTTTAGAAGCTATTAAAAAACTTCAAGAAGTAGCAGGTGCTACATCAAAATTCGATGAAACTCTTGAATGCCACATGCGTTTAGGGATTGATGTTAAGCATGCTGACCAGCAAATCCGCTCAACAACCGTTCTTCCTGCCGGTTTAGGTAAAGAAGTCAGAGTTTGTGTTATTGCTAAAGCTGATTTGGTTGCGGCGGCAAAAGATGCAGGCGCTAATGAAGCAGGAAGTGAAGAATTAATTGATAAAATTTCAGACGGATGGTTTGAATTTGATACATTAATTGCAACTCCCGATATGATGCCTAAGCTTGGTAAATTAGGTAGAGTTTTAGGGCCTAAAGGTTTGATGCCGAACCCTAAAACAGGAACAGTTACAACAGATGTTGCAAAAGCAGTTAAAGATGCTAAAGCAGGTAAAGTTGAATTCCGTGCTGATAAACAAGGCATGATTCACGTTCCTCTCGGTAAAATGAAATTTGCGACAGAAGACTTGATGAAAAACTTTGCAACTTTAGCGGATGCTGTAATTAAAGCGAAACCATCTGCTGCAAAAGGAACATATTTAAAATCAATCTATCTTTCTACTACAATGGGTCCGGGGATTAAGCTTGATGCTAAAAATACGCCTGCTGAAGTAAAAGAATATGTTGGCTAGGCAAAAAAACTTTTTAAAAAACACAGCTTTGATGATTTTCAAAAAAATCAAAGCTGTGTTTTCAATTTTGTTTCATTATTTGCACAAAAAGTTTTTGTGGGGAATTTTTAGAAAAATTGATGAGAAATTTTTTAAATTTCTTTTTGTCGGGTTTATAAATACTTTATTCAGCTATTTTTTATATGCTTTTTTTGTTCTTGTTGGATTTAATGCTTGTTGCGCGTTATTTTTTCAATATATTTTAGGTGTTTTATGGAATTTTAAAACCACAGGTTCAATTGTTTTTAAAAATAATAATAATAAATTAATTTTCAAGTTCATTTTCTGTTATATTTTGACTTTTTTTCTAAATAGTCTTTTATTAAATTTTTTGGTAAATAAGATATTATTTAACGAATATCTTGCGCAAGGGATTTTGGTTTTGCCTGTTGCTTTGGTTTCTTTTTTGTTGTTGAAATTTTTTGTTTTTGTGAAATAAAAATTTAACTTTTCGTTATTTATATTTTTGATAAAATAATATTATGGAAGAAAAAATTGGCTGCGAAGTGGAATTCGACCCGGGGTTTGCACCTTTGGTAATTGAATCGCTGGGGCAGGTTGGATATAACTATTATATGTTTACATCAATCCCTGATAAGAAATTAAAGAGATTGAATTTTAATGTAATTTCTAAAAAACTTGAATCGAACTTGAAAATCAATGTTGCTTTTTATATGGGATGTCTTTTGTGGGCAAGTTATATTTCCCAATTTAAAAATAATAAAATAAATGGCAATAAATTGCTTGGTGAAACATGTCAAGAAAAAGAATACATAGGTGAGCTTGATTTTTTGATTGATTTTATTGAAAATCAATATCCGCGCGATGTGAAATATTATCAAAATAAAATTTATTCTCCTGATAATAGATTTATCCCGATTTTAAAAGCTTATAAGGAATTTTTAATAATAAATAAAGGTTTTTGTGATTGTTCAAATACATCACAAATTCTTCTTCCTGAAAATTTAAAAAAATTAAATAAAAATGAACTTGAAAAAGTTAAAGATGAGATTTTTAATGCCCTTGAAAAAAAAGACGTAACTTTGCTTTTGGATTTGTTTGAAATTTTATTTAATTGCTAAAAATTATATTAAGAAATGTTAATTAAACGTTATTTTATAGAAATTATTTGCCTTAGAAATACTTTATATATATATAAGATATATAAAATACGAGGTAAAGAGAAATGTCGGACGTTAAGGCGATTAGTTCATCACAGTTAAATTATTCAAATGTTGAAAACAAGCAAGTTTCAATAGATCAATTCCAAAATTCTCAAAACGTCTTTAATATTTTTGACAAAGACGGCAGTGGTGTTTTAGAAGATTCCGAAATTAATAATTTCTTTTCTTCAATTGATTCAAATGACGGAAATAAAGATAATCAATTAACAACAAAAGGAATAAATGCTTTTATGGATTCTTCGGCTTTGAATAATCCTCAAAACGCAAAAGAGTTTGTTGAATTTACAAATCAATTATACCAATTAACACAAGAAGCCGAAGCAAATATCGACCTTTATTCAACAATTGAGCAGGGCGGAGGAAATACTCCAAACGGAAGAATTGATTCTCACTTTTTTCAAAGTAGCAAAATCGGCGATTGCTGGCTTTTAACACAAACTCATTCTTTGAGTGAAACTCCTTGGGGCGCTGATATGATTCATCAGGCAATCAAGCAAAACGAAAATGGTGATTACCTTGTTTCTTTAGATGGCGTTGGTGAAGATATACAAATTTCACAAGCTGAGTTTAATAATGCTCAAAACTATTCAAAAGGCGAGCCTGATATGGTCTTGATTGAAATGGCGGTTGAAAAATATATTGTAAATCACCAAAATGATGATGATAACGTTAAGAAAAAGTTAAGTTTAGCCTTAGAGTTTGCAAGTAAGGGCAATCCTTACCATGTTTTAAGCAGCAATTATCCAAAAGGCAAAGTTTCGATTCAATATTTACTAGGCCAAAAAACCGGCGAATATGTCAGTCTTTATAATTTAACCTCATCAACATCAATGGCAAATCTTAATTCGCAAGAATTAACTACGCCTAAAGAACAAGCTTCAAACTCCAGCAGTGTCGAACTTGAAAGAGTGCTGAAAGATAAAGCACAAAATCCTGCAGGTTCTGCATTGATTTGTGGTTTTGATATAGCAAAAGACAAACTTCAAGAATATAAAGCAAGGGGTATAGAGCCCGATCATGCATATTCACTATCTTCAAGAATGGATGGAGATAACTTAACCGTCGTTTTAACAAATCCACACAACAGCGCAAATAAAATTGAAATCAGCTATCAGGAATTTTCGCAAATTG
>CAPYQR010000029.1 GCA_948742005.1 uncultured bacterium | reverse complement strand
GGTTGAAGTCGGAAACCGCTGTATATTTCATCATGGTGTAAGCTTGGGTGCAGACGGTTTTTCTTTTGTAACAGAAACCCCGAATAACATCGAACAAGCTCGCGAACAAGGCGCAATAAAAGAAACAAAAGCAGATGTTAAAGTTTTCAAAATTCCATCCTTAGGTTCGGTTACAATCGGCGATGATGTTGAAATCGGTGCAAATACAACAATAGACAGAGGCACGCTTGAAAATACCGTAATCGGTTCTCAAACAAAAATAGACAATCTTGTTATGATTGGTCACAACTGCAGAATCGGAAATGCCTGCACAATTGTATCTCAAGTCGGAATCGCAGGAAGTTGTGTAATTGGCGACAGAGTAGTAATTGCAGGTCAAGCAGGCTTAAAAGACCACGTTACAATCGGCGATGATTCAATTATCCTTGCAAAAGCAGGAATCACAAAATCATTCCCTGCAAAATCTGTCATAATGGGTGCACCTGCAGTTTTGAGAAAAGATTTTATTAAAAGATTGAAATACCTTGACGAAGCAGAAGTCATGGTACAAAAATACAAAAAATACCAACATTTACTAGAAGATTATGAGAAATTTTTAAATGAAGACGCTAAAATCTAACTTAACATTATCAGGAACAGGCTTGATGTTTGCAGCTCCTGTTGAAGTTGAACTTAAACCATCTAAAGAAAAAGGAATTCGCTTCCATATTAATGGTGCTGTAATTAATGCTGATGTTAACAATGTTGTATCAACCGAACATTGTGTAATTGTTGCAGATGAACATTTCATGGCGCCATGTGCTGTTTGCAGAATTGAAGCACTTGATGTTTATTTTTCTTCTTTAGGCTTTGAAATGCCTATTTTTGACGGCAGTTCAAAAGTCTGGGTTGAAAATTTTAACAAAATCGGTTTTGACGGAGTTGAAGAACCCTCAAAACAGCTTAATGCACCCGTTTATTTTGCAAAAAATAATTCAACAATTGCTTTGATTCCGCAAAATAATGAAACAAATTCCAAAACTACAATAACTTATGCTGTTAATTTTAACCATCCTGATTTATCAAACCGTTGGGTAAATTTAAATCAAGATGAAAATTTAAACGAAATAATTGAAGCGCGAACATTTGGCTACCTGTCGGATTTAGAAAAATTTCAAAGCATGGGATATTCAAAAGGGGTGACAATTGAAAATACAGTAGGCTTAAAAGATGATGGAACTTATACAACAAACTTAAGAAGCAAATTTGAACCCGCAAAACATAAAATCCTTGATATTATCGGCGATTTTTATTTAACAGGTTTTAATCCCTTGAATATTAATGCAAATATCCTTGTTAAAGAAGCAGGGCACGGGTATCACATTGAATGCGCCCGAAAATTACAAAAAGTATTAAAAGAAATATAAGGAGTAAAAGGTATGGATTTAATTACGCCAATCAGCTTAGATTATCAAGAAATTTTAGATATGCTCCCGCACCGATACCCCTTTTTACTTGTCGATAGAATAACAGAATGTGTTTCCGGGAAATATTCTAAAGGGTATAAAAATGTAACTTTTAATGAACCTTTTTTTCAGGGGCATTTTCCCTCAAACCCGATAATGCCCGGAGTTTTGCAAATTGAAGCGCTGGCACAGACTTCTGCTCCGATTTTAATGACCATGGATGAATACAAAGGAAAATTAACTCTTTTTGCAGGGGTTGAAAGCGCAAAATTTAAAAACATTGTCCGTCCGGGCGACAAGCTTGAAATGGAAACAGAATGTTTAAAAGTCAAAGGACCAATAGCAAAATGTCTGGGACGTTCTTATGTTGATGGTAAACTTTGTACCGAAGCGACACTTACAGTTGCGTTAAAATAACATAAAAATAAAGGATATAAAATGATAACTTCAAACAAAATTCATAAAACCGCAATTATAGATGAAAGTGCAAAAATAGCACCTGATGTTGAAATCGGAGCGTATGCCGTTATAGGGAAAGACGTTATAATTGAAGAAGGGTGTAAAATCGGCGATAGTGCAAATATTCAATTTGCACACATCGGCAAAAATACAAGAATTTCTCCCTTCGCATCCATTGGCGGAGAACCTCAGGATTTGGGCTATAAAGGCGAAAAAACAGGAGTTATTATCGGGCAGAATTGTTGGATTCGTGAATTCGCAACAGTTAATCGTGCATCAGGCGAGGGAACAAATACAATTGTTGGTGACAACTGTCTTTTGATGGCATATTCACATGTTGCACATAACTGTGTTTTAGGCGATAACGTAATTATGGCAAATGCCGCAACAATCGGCGGACATTGTCATGTTGGTTTTGGTGCATTTTTGGGCGGAATGAGTGTTTTTCATCAAAATCTTAGAATCGGTGAAATGGCTATAATTTCAGGTGCTTCTGCTGCCAGATTGGATATAATTCCTTATTGCAAGGCAGAGGGAATTCCTTGTTTACCGATTGGTTTGAACGCAATCGGTTTAAGACGAAAAGGAGTCGATAAACAATCACGTGATGCTATTCATAAGGCAATAAGAATTCTTAGAAACGAACAATATAACACAACTCAAGCACTTGAATTAATTGAAAAAGAATTCAAAGGCAACAAATACGTTGATAATCTTGTAGACTTTGTAAAGACTTCAAAACGCGGCTGTACACTAAGATATAAAGCGGCATACCATGGTGCGATGGATGATGAATCAGCTGAAACAAATGAACAAGCATAAAATTTTTAAGGAGCGAAAATGTTTAACCCGATAATTGCAAAATATGCAGATGTTTTAGTTAATTATTCAACAAAAGTTTCAAAAAATGACCTTGTAATAATATATGCCCGTGGGATTGAAGCGCAGCCGTTAGTTAAAGAAATTTATAAGCTTTGCCTTAAAAACGGAGCAAATCCAATAGTTAGAGCTTCAATGGATGAAATTGCCGAAACGTTTATAAAATATGCAAACGACAGCCAGCTTGAATTTATTGATGAAATGTCAAAAACTGAAGTTGAAAAGGCAGATGTTATGATATTTATCGGTGCACCAAACAATATTAAAAATATGGCTAACGCCGACACAACAAAGCTTGCTAAACGTTCGCGTGCAACTCATCCAATTTTGGCAAAAAGACTTGAGCGCTCAGCGCGCGGTGATATGCGTTGGGTAATTGCGGATTATCCCACAAATGCCCTTGCACAAGAAGCTAATATGAGTCTGGAAGAATATAGCGAATTTTTAATTAAATCATGCTATTTAGATTTAGATGACCCTGTTAAAAAATGGGAAGAAATTGATATTGAACAAAAAAGAATTGCAAAAATTTTAAATGAAACAACAAAATTAAGAATCGTTGGCGATAAAACCGATATAACTTTTTCAACCAAAGGCAGAACCTGGGTTCCTTGCTCGGGTAATATGAATTTTCCTGACGGTGAAATTTTTACTTCTCCTGTTGAGGATAGTGCACAGGGTGAGATTTATTTTGACTTTCCTCAAAACTACCATGGTTCAACCGCACGCGAAGTTTATTTGACTTTAGCTGACGGTAAAGTCACAAAAGCATCTGCACAGGTTGGTGATGAATTTTTACAAAGCATGTTAAACATGGATGAAGGGTCAAGATTTGTCGGTGAAATCGCAATCGGCACAAATGATAGAATTCAAAATGTAACAGGAAACATTCTTTTTGATGAAAAAATCGGCGGTTCAATTCATATGGCGCTTGGCGCAAGCTACCCTGAAGCAGGCGGAAAAAATAAATCAGGGCTTCATTGGGATATGATTAAAAATATGAAAAATGATTCAAAAATCTATGCTGATGACAAATTAATATATGAAAACGGTAAATTTGTAATTTAAAATGGATAAATTTAAAAAAATTAATCTTGCCTGCATTTCAATACATGATGAAATGTGTGTTTTTGAAGACGAATTAAAAAAAATAATTAATAAAGACGAAAATTTTTTAACACCCGATTTAAATAAATTTTTATTTACAAATCCAAAAAGACTCCGTCCGCGTTTTGTTTTTCTTTTTGGAAAACTTTTGTTTCAAAACTTTGAAAAATCAATCTTAAAAATCTCTGTTATTACAGAATTAATCCATAATGCTTCTTTAATTCACGATGATATTATAGATGAAGATGATATAAGGCGCGAAGATGAAACTTTTAACAAAAAATTCGGCTCAAAACTTGCTGTCTTAGAGGGGGATTATCTTTTGGCTTTAGCAATGGAAGAATTATCGAAAACAAATATTGAAATCATGCAGATTTTTTCAAACAGAATTAAAAAAACAATTCAAGGAGAAATTTTGCAAAACGAAAACCTTAATAAAATTCTTGATTTTGAAACGTATATAAATAAAACATTTAATAAAACAGCTAATCTTTTTTTAGCCGGGTTAGAAGCTTTATTTGTGGTTTTTGAAAAGAAAAAACAAGATTTAATAATCAATAATACTGCGGATTATAATTCAATCAAGCACAATTTAATAAAGTTTATGGAAAATTATTCAATTGCTTTTCAAATCAAAAATGATATTGAAAATTTTAAAACAAATAAAACCGATTTTAAAAATGGCAACTATACTTTGCCTATGATATACTTAGTTAAAGATGAAAGTTCAAAAAAAGCAAATCTTGAACTTGAAAAATACTATAATTGTGCAATCAAATATTTAAAAAAAATTGAAAACAAAAACATTGAGCCTTTGATTGAATTGTGCAAAATAACTTTAAGGAGTTAGATGAAGTGGATAAAATAAAAACAAAATTTACAGACAGTTTAAAAAATTTTTATAAAAAATACAATAAATTCATTCTTTTTTTATTAATTTTTTCCTGCGTTTGTTTTATCTATAATTCAAATAACCAATTAATCAACTACATTTTAAATAAAGGTACGGAATTTGAGTATTCAATCGGCAAATATCAAGAAATAGATAAAAAGGAACTTGGGGAAAAATTAATAAAAACAGGAAATAAATTTTTATTATTAGATACTTCAGAACCCGAAAAATTAACCTTTGATTCCGATAATAAAGAAGTGCAAAAAGTTTTAAAAATTGCACTTGCGTTAAAATTAAATGAAAAAAATAAAAAAATTGCTGATGAATTGAGTGAATTTATTTTTGATAAATATAATGCTAAATTAATTAATGTTAAAGCATATAAAGATAAATACTCCTCTCCTTATGCTGCTTTTATTAAGTTTTTGACGGTTTTATTTTTATCTTTAATAATTCAATATGGAATTTTGTATTTCTTTTCTGATGATAAAAAAATTAACGAAAAATTAAAAGAAAACATTAAAAATTTTTTCAAAAAACAAAAAGAATCCCTATCAAACCTTTATAAAAATACAAAAGAAAAAGGTGCTGTTTATTTATTAAAAAAAATAATTTTCGACGAAGTTGATGATGATAAAGAAGCAAATTATACAAAAGAAATAATAACGACAATTTTGTTTGTTTTGATCTGTGTAATCTTAATTCGCTATTTTATTGGTGAATTGCGCTGGATTCCATCAGGCTCTATGCGCCCTACTATTTTAGAACATGACAGAGTTTTTGTTGAAAAGCTTAATTTTCCTAAAAAAGAGATAAAAAGAGGCGATATTCTTGTTTTTTATCCTCCTGAAGTACAATTGTCAAATTCTCCTTTGGCAATATTAGCAAGGATGTCGGGAATAATGTGTAAAGATATTGCATTTATTAAAAGAACAATAGGTTTGCCCGGGGAAAAGTTTGAAGTCAAATATGACAACGAAACAAATGAATTCAGAGTTTATATTAACGACATGCCTTTAAATGAACCCTATATAATCTCCCGCCATGATTGGACAGTTTGCAATAAGCAGATGTTTTGCGGTCCTTTTATAATTCCAAAAGGACATTATTTTATGATGGGAGATAACAGAGGAAATTCGCAAGACAGCCGCTTTTGGGGATTCTTGGATGAAAATCGTATAATCGGCAGAGCAAATTTTATGTTCTTCCCGATAAAAAGAATTAATCTTTTACGCGATAAATATTTTGAACTGTCAAAACAAAAAATTAACGGCAAAACAGAAAAAGAAATATTTATAACAGACAGATATTAATTATTTGGATTCTATAATATTTTCTCCTCAATTGATATTAATTTTTTTGTAAAATTTGACAGCATGTCCTTATTTATAGTGTAATTATTATAACTAGACAAATTTTAAATTAAAATTAAATGTATATTAAAGAAATTGAAATAGATAATTTTAAGTCTTTTGCTTCAAAAGTAACAGTGCCTTTGATGCCTGGTTTTACTGCAATTTCAGGACCAAACGGCTCCGGCAAAAGCAATATTATCGACAGCATTCTATTTGCATTAGGCTTGACAACAGCCCGCTCTTTGCGTTCCGAACAAGGTGTTGCTGATTTAATCACAAATCATAACAAAAGAGGCGAAGCAAGCGTAAAAGTTACTTTTGCGGCAGAATCCGAAAAAGAAGCCGAAAACAGTAATGACTACGAATTTTCTATTAAAAGATATATCAAAAAAGGCAAAAACGGCGTTCAATCAACATATTATTATAATGATAAACCTGCAACCTTAACCCAGATTCACCTTGAACTTGAAAAATACAACATTACTCCAAACGGTTATAATGTCATGATGCAGGGCGATGTTACAGAAATCACAAATTGTTCTGCAACCGAACGACGTAAAATTATCGATGAAATTGCAGGAACAGCAGATTTTGACCGTAAAATTTCTCTTGCAAGCGACCAGATTCAAGGCGTTGAAGATGAAATTGCAAATAAAAAACTTTTAATGAACGAAATTGACTCAAGAATTGAACAATTGAAAGAAGAACGCGAAGTTGCGCTTAAATATAAAAAATTTAAAGATGAAAAAACTTCTCTTGAAAATCAAATCCAAAGTGCCAAGTATTTTGATATTAAAAAATCGCTGGAACTCGTCCATCAAAATATTTTGCTTGCAACAAAACAAAAAAAAGAATTAAGTGAACAATTAAAAGAAATTAATTCAAAAATAGAAGATACAAAAATTAAATATGATGAAATAAACGAAAAAGTAAAAGCACAAGGGGAAGAAAAACAACTTGAAGTCAAAAAACTTGCAGAAGAAAAAAAGGGCGAACTTGAGCGTAAAAATTCTGCAATTGCATTGGCAAATAAAACAATAATTGATAATACAAAATCAATTGAAAGTTACAAAAACGGAATCAATGTTCAAAAAGAAAAAATTGAAGAATATAAAAACGCAATCGTTCAAAAAAACAAAGAACTTGAAGAATTAAATCTTTTACTTTCTCAAAAAAAAGAAGAATTAAACACGATTATTCAAGAAATGACAGGTTTGAATAAATCTGCAGATGAACACATCCAAAACAGAAACAAATTAAAAAAAGAACTGGATGAATTAAAAGACGAAGAAACAAAAATCTTAAAAGAACAATTGCCTAAAGAATCTCAATATAATAATGCGCAAGAAAAAATTAAAGATATTAAAGAAAAAAGCGAAAAACTTTTAAATTCAAAAAAGATTTTTGAAGATGAAAAAGATAAATTAAATATGCAAGTTGAACAATTAACAAAAGAAGTAGAAGAATTTAAAATCATCCAAACAAAAACTTTTGAAGAATTAGATAAAACAAAAGCAATGCGCGAAGATACGTTTTATAAAATTCAAAAGGTTCAACAAAAAATTGCAATTTTAAATGCAAATAAAAATGCTTATAAAACAGCAGGAGCAGGTTCGGGAATTGAAACCGTTTTAAATGCCCATATTCAAGGTGTCCATGAACCTCTTGCAAAGCTTGCCGATGTTGAGGATGATTATATTGATGCGATAAATGTCGCAATGGGTGCAAGAGCTTATTCAATCGTTGTTGATTCGCAAGATGTCGCATATCGCGCAATTCAGGTTTTACGTTCACAAGGGCGCGACAGAGCATCTTTTATTCCGATGGATATAATTAAAAAAGCGCCCGCCAGAATGGCTTTGCCAAAAGCTCAGGGGGTCATTGATTTTGCAATTAATTTAATTGATTTTGATGATAATTATCTTGATGCTTTTTATTTTGCCTTGGGTGAAACAATTGTTGTTGAAAATGAGGCGTGCGCTAAAAAACTGGCAGGCAAGTACAGAGTAGTTACTCTTGACGGTGATATAACGGAAAAAAGCGGTTTAATAACAGGCGGCGCAAAGAAAAAAACAGCAGGCTTGTTTGATAAATCACAGGAAAAAGAACTCGAAAAGCATAAAAAACTTGCACTTTCCCTGCAAAAAGAAGCTAATGATTTAACAGCTGCTGAAAAAGATCTTGAGCGCAGGTTAAATGATACAAGACAAAAATATCTAACCTCAACAAATGCTTTAAACCAGGCAAGATTGGAACTTAAAAATCTAATAACAAATAATGAATCTTCAAGTGCAATTATTGAAGAGGGTGAAAAACAGCTGAAAATATTGAATGAAGAGGTTAAAAAACTCAATCGCGAACTTGATTTAATAGAAGAAAAAAGAATTAAATTAAACGAAAAATTTCAAGAAAAACAACACGAACTTGAAGAAGTCGAAAAATTAATCGATGAAGGCGAGTTAAAAAAATTAAAAGAAAAAACACAAGGTGTGGAAGAAGAAATTAAAAATATCGAAAAAAATATAATGACAAAAGAAAACGATATTGAAAAAGATGAAAATCAGATTAAATTTCAACAAAGCCAAATAACCACACGTGAAAATGATATTAAAAAATTAAATAAAGATAATGAAATCTTAAAAGGCGATATTGAACAATTTAACAGTGAAATTGAAATTGTAAAAGTAAAATTAACCGAGCTTGAAGAAGAAATTAAAGAATTGGGTAAAAACTTAGTTGAATTTCAAACAAAAAGGGATGAAATTCAAGAAGTTTTATTAAATCTTAAAAATTCCAAAAACAAACAAGAAAATGAACTTGAGCGTTTGAACGAACAAGACGAAGCAAACAAAACCCGAAGACGCGAGCTTGAACCTATGTTGGAAAATATTTTAAAAGAATTTGAAGAACAGGGGATTAAGGTTAATAATCTTGAGCAAACGGAAATTTCACTTGATGAAATTAATGCAAAAATATCTAAGCTTCAAAAGAAAATGAACGAGCTTGAACCGGTTAATATGAGAGCTTTAACGGAATATGATGAAGTAGTGGAGCGTCAAAATGCAAATCGTGAAAAGGTTTCCACTCTTGAAAACGAAAAAGATGAAATCAAAACAAGAATGAACGGTTATCAGGGACTTAAAAAAGAAACATTTTTAGATGCTTATCATGCGATAAATAAGAATTTTAAAGAAGTTTTTGCACAAATTTCGCAAGGCGAGGGGACATTATATCTTGAAAACGAATCCGACCCTTTTGCAGGAGGTTTAACGTTTAGAGCAAATATAAGAGATAAAGTTAACCAAAAATTGGCGGGAATGTCAGGCGGAGAAAAATCTTTAACTGCATTAGCGTTTGTTTTTGCTATCCAAAAATATCTCCCGTCTCCTTTTTATGCTTTTGATGAAGTTGATATGCACCTTGACGGACCAAATGTTGAGCGATTGTCAACTATTATTACCAATCAATCAAAAACGGCTCAATTTGTTGTTGTTTCCTTAAGAAAACCGATGCTTGATAACGCTGACAGGATGATTGGCGTAACCCAAAAAGAAAAAGGAGTAACAAAGATTTCAGGAGTAAAATTAAGAGAAAACGATTAATAAAAAGAAGTATTGTAATCAGCAAAGGAATTAAAAGAAATAAATGGCAAATGCATTAAATGAATTTTATTCAAATAATAAAGAAGTTTATGATGAAATCAAAGTTTTGGATTCCAATGTTGATTTTGGTGCGGAAAATATTGAATTTATTTCAAAATCCGGAATTAAAAAAAATCTCCACACAGATGCTATTGAAATAATCTTAGATTTAGTAAAAATAGGCAAAATTGACCCTTGGAATATTGATATTGTTGACCTTTATGATAAATATATCGCGCGTATTAAAGAACTAAAGCTTGACAATCTTCGTTCTGTCGGAAAGGCGCTTTATTTTTCATCAACTCTTTTAAAAATAAAATCAGACATCCTGCAGGGAATTACAATTGACGATTTTAATCCTCCTGCTGAAGATTTTTTTGAAGAAGATTTTGATGATTCAGATTATGAACAATTGCAATTTTCAACAAATAACATAATTTCTTTTGATGAAGTATTGGAGCGCAGAACATCTGTGCGTTTAAACCGCAAAAGAACAGTAACCTTAAAAGATTTAATCCGCCACATTCAATTTTATGAAGATTTGGATAAAAAATATGCAATCAAAAACGCACTTGAGCGAAAAGACCGCCGTGTGCGTAATTATTCAAAATTAAAAGCATCAGAAATTAAAGAACTTGCGCATGATGAATATGTTGAGCAGGTTGTTGAAAAAATGAAACAAAATCTGGCACAAATTCTTACAAGAGAAGAAAAAATTGAGCTTCGAGAGCTTTGCTTGCTGGGTTTTGATAAAAGCTCCGCATTTATTGCGCTTTTGTTTTTGTCACGCGAGGGCGAGTATGATGTTTATCAAGAAAAATTCTACGGCGACCTTTATGCTGTTAAATCTGAAAAAATAAAACAACAGGAGGCAGAGGAAGTTGCAAACTGAAGATATTAAAAATGATGAAAAAATAATAATTGACAATAATCAAAATAAAGAATTGACACCTGATGAAATAAAAGCAAAGGTTGAAGCGGTTTTATTCATAACATCGCGCGCGATGCAGCCTGTTGAAATTGCACAAATTTTATCTTTGAATGAGGATGTTGTTGAAAATGCTTTGCTTGATTTGATGTTTGATTATTCTTCAAGAAATTCTGCGCTTGAAATTGATGATGAAGATGGATATATAATCCAAGTCCGCTCGGAACACATGGATATTGTTGAAAAGCTTTGTCCTGTTGAGTTATCCCCTGCTATTTTAAAAACTTTAACCGTAATTGCCCTAAAAGAGCCAATTCGCCAAACAACTTTAAAAGAGCTCCGCTCAAGCGCTTATGAACATATTAATGTTTTGTTGGAACAAGGGCTGATTTCGCGTTCTAAAGATAAAAACGGAAGAAGTTTTAATATTAGAACAACTAAAAAGTTCCAGGAATATTTCAAGCTTAAAGGCGACATTAAAGCACTTGTTAAGAGGTTGGATGCTACGCAGGATTTGAAAAATCTGTGATTTTGATATAAAATTATCAAAATGATAATAAATTTTTATGCGCCATCTGTAAAATTACCTAAAATAACAAAAAATCAAAAATTGCAGCCTGAAAATATCTTAACAAATTTCAAAAATGATTTTGTTTCGTTTAAAGGGTTTTTTGCTGATTTTGATAGAGAAATTTTTGTTAAGAGAGGGATAATTAATAAAAACAAAAATTTAAACTCTTTTTTTAATTCAATCGCACAAGAAATTTTTTGCGAAAATTCAAAAGAAGATAAGCAAAAACAAAAGCAATTTTTATTTTTTTTAAAACAGGGTAAAATTTCTCTTTCGTCAAATGCTTATAAAGATTTAAAAAATCCACAAAGCGCAACAGCACTTGTTTTAGATGAAAATAAAAATTTAATTGATAATTATTGGTATTTAGATAAGTTTATTAAAAAAGGTCTTGGAATCGGGTTAAATTTAAGTGAATTTAATAACCCCTCAAATTATGTTAAAAAATTAAATTCCTATTTTAAATTTCGCTCGTCTGTTTCTTCGCGCCCTCCTGCGGGAATTGCTCTTTTGGATATTTATAATAAAGATATTTTAAATTTTATAACGCTTAAGGATAATGCCGCTTTTAAGGATTGGTGTTTTGATTTGTCGGTTATAATTGATGATAAATTTTTGAAATTAGTCGATAATGATTCTTTAATTACTCTTTCAAACGGTGAAAAAATCAAAGCAAGGACGGTTTATAAAACTCTTTTGAATTCAATGCTTAAAAAAGGCGAGCCCGGGATTGTTTTTTCTCAATCAAAAGATTATCTTTGTGATTGCTGCGCAGCAGCCCAATTAAAGGCGGGAGAAACTTTGACCCTTGGGCAAATTAATTTATCAAAATTTACTATAAACACATCAAAGTCTGATAAAACCCTAAATTTTGCCGAATTAAAAGAAGCGTCAAAAATTCTAAACGAAGCAATGAAAAAACTGGACAATAATTCCTATATTTCAATTCTCGGTTATTGTGAAATGTTGAATAAAATGAATCTTAACTACGGCTCTAAAGAATCAATCGAATTGCTTGGGAAAATCATTGATGCAATCCAAGCGGATAATAAAACTGAAAAAAATAAAATAAAAATCGCAATTTCGCCCTCAGGTACAATTTCAAGATTTTTAAAAACTTCTGCATCTATTGAACCTGATAAAAATTTTGGTGCGAAATTTGATTCTTTTACTTATTTTGATGAAATTGATACAATAAGCATTGTCCAAAATAAAATCAAAGGGCAAATTTCTAAAACAATTTTGCTGCAAAAAAATGCTTCAACGGATGATATTGATAATATCATCAGATATTCAAAACAAAAAGGCTTAAAGGGAATATGCGTTTTTCCTCAATCTTCTTCTAATAATTCTCCGACGTTTTCTTGAAGTTTATTGTAAACATCAATTGTTGTCGGGCAAATGTAGAGTTTTCTTTTGACTAAGCTTTTTATGGTTTCCGTAAAGCATTTTAACAACGCTAAATCAAGCCCTATAATCCCTTTATTTTTTTCAATTAATTTCCAAATTTTCTTTGAATATTTTTCATCCCGCGCAAAAGGCTCAATTTTATCGGCTAAAAAAATAATTTTATCAAAAGTCGTCATATCAACCGCCCCGATTGTATGGTTTCTGATTGCTTGAATAATTTCCCCATCTTCAATTTCAAATAATTTTTGCGCAAAATACGCTCCGAC
>CAPYQR010000028.1 GCA_948742005.1 uncultured bacterium | reverse complement strand
AACAGATGATATTGATAATATAAAATTTTCAACTTTTAAAGATGCAAAAATAAGCAATCCTAAAACAGGAGAAGAAAAACTATATTACAGAAATAGCGTAGATAAAGATAAAGCATATAGTATATATGATTCCAATGATGATTCATACAGAATGATGTTTCTGCCAAAAGGCGACTCAAAATTTAAAACAGAGCTTGAAATTCAAATTGACGAAAAAAATGGATATTTTACAACCATTACAAAAAACGGAATTGAAATTAGCAAAGAAATCGATAAAACTCAACAAGGCGAAAAACACACATTCTCATCAAAAACAATAACAGGCGAAGAAAAAGAACACCAACAAGCACGCATTATCGAAAAATTCAAAAAAGAACTTGAATACGCAAAAGAAAATAATATTTGGACTGCAGGATGCAGCGATTTATACGGTACAATCGAAGATTTACTTGCAAGCATTAAATCTTAAAATTTAAAAACATTTTAATTGCTCCTGCCATCTTTTTTATAATATAATTTAAAAAAAGACAAAAGGAGCAATTTTAACATGGAAAAATATGAAAGAGTTTATAATTTTTCAGCAGGCCCTGCGGTTTTGCCCGTTGAAGTTTTGGAAACAGCTAGAGATGAGATGATGAATTACCAAAACTCAGGAATGTCTGTAATGGAAATGTCTCATCGGTCTAAAATTTATGATAATATCATAAAAACGGCTGAAAAAGATTTAAGGGAATTGATGAATATTCCCGATAATTACAAAGTTTTATTTTTACAAGGCGGTGCGCATTTACAATTTTCCATGGTTCCGATTAATCTTTTAAAAAACGGTGCTGCAGATTACATCGTAACCGGTCAATGGGCTAAAAAAGCTTATCAGGAAGCGCAAAAATATGGAAAAATCAACAAAATCGCAACATCAGAAGACAAAAACTTTTCCTACATCCCCGATTGCAGCGATTTAAAAATCTCACCCGATGCTGATTATGTATATATTTGCGAAAATAATACAATTTACGGCACAAAATTCCACACTTTGCCAAATACAAAAGGAAAAGTTTTGGTTTCCGATATGTCATCCTGCTTTTTATCAGAACCTACTTGTGTTACAAAATACGGCTTAATTTATGCAGGTGTTCAAAAAAACGTAGGTCCTGCAGGGGTTCAAATTGTAATAATAAGAGAAGATTTAATAAGAGAAGATTTACCTATCTGGTGTCCGACTATGTTAAAATATAAAACCCACGCGGATAATGACAGCTTATACAACACACCGCCGGCTTACGGGATTTATATTTGCGGTTTAGTATTTAAATGGCTCAAAAAAATGGGCGGTTTAGAAAAAATGAAAGAAATTAACGAGAAAAAAGCAAAAATTTTATATGATTTTCTTGATTCTTCTAAATTATTCAAAGGAACAGTTGAAAAATCCTCACGTTCTTTAATGAATATTCCTTTTGTTACAGGAGATGAAGAATTAGATAAAAAATTCATCAAAGAAGCAGCCGATAATAATCTTCTACAATTAAAAGGCCACAGAACCGTGGGCGGAATGAGAGCATCTTTATATAATGCTATGCCTGTTGAGGGAGTTGTTGCATTAGTTGAATTTATGAAAAAATTCGAACAGGAAAATTCGTAAATTTTAATCCATGCAGATAAATAATTTAAAAAACTTAATAACAAAACTACTCCCGCTGTTTTTTGCGGGGGTAGTTTCTATTATCGGATTTTTAATTATACAATCAAATATTTCAATAAAAAACAATACAATTGTAATCGTCCGCTCAATCGGCGAACGTACCGAAACAAAAAGCATTGAAAGATTAGAAAAAATTTTCGGAAAAAAAAATATTTATCTAATTAAAAACACAACTCCTTTAATCGATGCATCTAAAAAAACTTTTGAACTTGCACTGAAATCTGATAAAAAATGGGCTCTTGTTGTCGATTGTGATGTTTTTTTCTTTAAAGATAAAATTTTTATTTTTATCAAAAATGCAAAAAATTTAACCAAAAAAGATAAACTTGCTTTTTGTTTTCAGGGAAAATTATTCGATAAATTCTCTCTTCAAGGCAGGATGACAGGGTTTTATTTGTATTATCTTCCTAATTTAAAATACAAAAACGAATTTTATAATATTTGCAAAAATAAAATAAGACCGGAAGCCTGCATACGCGACAACATAGAAAAACAAGGATTTAATGCTTACGAGAGCAGCAATATGGTTGGAATCCATGATTATTTTCAAAACAGACGCGATATAGTAAAAAAATCAATTCTTCATTGCAAAAAAAATGATATTGAAACCGCCCTCTGGACAAAAAACTGGCAAGAACTTGCTTCAAGAGATGAAGATTTTAAATATGCTCTTTTGGGATATAAGATTTTTAATTCACTTAATGACAAAACAAAAGAAAATTTAGTTCCCGATTCTAATGAATTTGATAAATATATTGAAAAATATAAAATTGAAAACAAAAAAGAAAAAATTAAAGACTCTGAAATTGATGAAATTTTAGAAAAATGCGACACACAAACATCAAAAGAAGCACTTAAAACCCCTTTTATCAAAAAAATTAAACCCGTTGTTCAATCTTATTAAATCTTATTGCAAAATTTCTTCATACAAAGTATTTGCTTCATTCACAGGCACATTTTTAACAGGAATTATCAAAACCCTATAGTTTTTTGTAAAATTTTTATATTCAATTGAAATAATATCCCCAACTTTTAATTGTTTTGCAGGTTTTGCAGGATTATTGTTAACAAAAACTCTGGCGCTGTCACAAACATCATTTGCAACAGTTCTTCTTTTAATTAATCTTGAAACTTTTAAAAATTTATCTAATCTCATTTACAGCTCAATTTTTTTCACTTCAAAACAAGGATTATTTTGAAGTTTTTTCTCTATTTCATCAAAAGTCAAAAATCCCTCTTGCGCGCCAAAATGTTCACAAACGGATGCAGAATTAACACTTGCGTATTTAAGAGCTTTTTTAATATCCCCGCTAAATTTATCAATCGAGGCGCAGAAAGTAGAAGAAAATGCATCCCCTGCGCCCAATGTCGAAGTTACAACAGCAGGAAATTCAGGGCAGACAAATATATTTTTACCGTCATAACAATAAACACCGTGTTTGCCGTCAGTTATAACAATTATAGCGTCAGTTCCCGTTCTTAATTGCTGCAGCATTGTAATTATATCAGGATGAACCTCGCAATGGGAAAATTTTTCTTCTTTTGTATCAGGACGCACCTGAATCCCCGTAACCAAAGTTGCTTCTTCTTTATTCATAACAACAATTTGTGCGGTTTTCAAAATTTTAGAAAAATATTTCGCACCCTTTTTCAAAGCTGTCGTTCCTGCGTTAATCGCAAGATTGATTTTATTTTCTTCACAGAATTTTGAAATTTTATCTAAAATTTTATTGCTGCTGCCGGATAATGGCGAAACATAAACCCAACGCGCGTTTTTAATTGCTTCAAAATTAACTTCTTTTTCGCACACATGCTCATTAGCACCCCTGTGAGCCAAAACTGTTCTATCTCCTTGAAAACTTACAAGAATTATTGAAAAACCGGTTAGGTGTTTAGAAGAATCTATAATATTCATAATATCAATGCCTGAAGATGCAAGCTTTAACTTGATTATATGATTTAATTCATCATTTCCGAGTTTAATTATAGTTGATGTTTTAAAACCAAGATTAGCAAGATTTGTCGCAGTATTAACCGCTCCGCCCCCAAGATTCTTAGAAAAGTCAGCAATTTCAGTCTTTGCACCATACGGAAAAGACATAAACTCGCTTTTTTTGCTTGTTTGACTGACAGTTACAATACTTGCAACATCAGATTGAATAAAAACATCCTGCGTTGCTGAACCTATGGTTATAAAATCATACATTTTAATTCTTCCTCATACTTTTTAAAAGCTCAAATTATCTATTTTTATTATACTATTAAAATATGAAATTAAAAAAGCTGATTTTAAAAAACTATCGAAATTATGAAAATTTTGAATATATCTTTAAAAACAACAAAACTTTAATAATCGGAAAAAATGCACAAGGAAAAACTAACATCCTTGAAGCAATATACTACCTTTGCACGCTTGATTCTTCAAGAATTAAAAGAGATTTGGAACTTATTAAATTTGACAGCCAGAATGCTCAAATTAAAGGAGAAATCACAAAAACCGATATTGATATTGAACTTGAAGTCAATATAAACCCGCCGAAGAACAAAATTCTAAAAGTTAACGGGCTCAAAAAAACAAAATCAAAAGATTTTTTAAGAGTTTTATCCAGTGTAAGTTTTTCATCGTCAGATTTGCTTTTATTAAGAGGCGAACCGCAAAACAGAAGAAAATGGCTCGATTTAGCAATTTTCCAAGTTTATCCTCTGTATTTTGAAAAACTTTCTAAATTCAATAAAATAAGATTGCAAAAAGCGAATTATCTTGCTAATAATCCCGTAATTAATACGGATATGCTTGATGTTTATAATCAGCAATTTGCAATTTCAAACGCTAATGTGATTTATTTAAGGATGAAATATTTATCAGAACTTGAAAAAATAGCAAAAAATAAGCACAAATCAATAACTCAAAACGAAGAATTAAGCTTGAAATATATTACCACTTGTGAAAAATTTCAAAACGTCAAAGAACTAAGTGCATTAATTTACCAAAAATTAAATGAAATAAAACAAGATGAAATCAAAAAAACACAATGTTTAATCGGAGCACATAGGGATGATGTTGATTTTTTCATAAATAATATCGATTCTAAAAAATATGCTTCACAAGGCCAGCAAAGAACAATTGTTTTGTCATTAAAACTCGCGGAATTACAAATTTTAAAAGAAAAAATACAACAAACACCATTGCTGCTTTTAGATGATGTTTTAGCCGAGCTTGATTCATCAAGGCAGAACTATCTTTTGAATACAATTGAAAAAGATATTCAAATGATTATAACAAGCGTTGACACTTTGGCATTTGATGATGAATTTTTAGAAAATGTTGATATTTTAAAAATTAATCAAGGAAAAATTGTCTAATCTTCATTATCATAGGAATATTTATTCATCAGCCTTGAAACAAGTCCTTTTGGATTATTGCAGGTGTAAGTATATTTTGAAACCAATTCTTTAAAAAAATTCTTTATGCAATCTTTATTTTGCAAGTTTGATTTATCAATTGTTTCCCTTAATTTAACCCCGTCATCTTCCAAAATTACTTCAAAACCTGTTTCTTCACTATCTTTTGATGTTGTTTTATCAACATATAAAAATACATCCCTGCCTTTTGAAATTTCGTTAATTTTTTCTAAACTTTCATCAATTGTTTTATAAGTTTCTGTATTTACCAATTTTTCCAGATTTTTTCTCGTTTCGCTGCCTTGCCATACATGCAGAGCTTTAAAATTTATTTTTGAATTTAAATATGGATTGATTTTTGATATCATCTAAGTTATCCTCTTTTAAAAAATGTGTTAATGATTCATAACATACAATATATAATAAACGCAAAAAAATATTTTTTTGCGTTTATTATTAATTTTATTTAACTTAATTAAAATCAAAATTTATCGATAATTTGTAAATTGCAAAGGAGAATCAATTTCATCCTCTTTAGATTTAATTACTTTAATGACATCCTGCAAATCATCTCTTGATTTTCCGACAACACGGACAGAATCACCCTGGATTGAGGCTTGGACTTTTAATTTTGTATCTTTAATAAAGCTCACAATTTTTTTTGCAAGCTCTGTTGATAAACCTTTTTTTAATTTAATTTCCTGTTTAACATTTCCACCTAAAGCATTTTCAACCTTTTGCGGGTCAAGAATCTTTAAACTTAAATTTCTTTTAACTAATTTAGATTGCAAAATATCATAAATATTTCTTAATTTCATCTCATCATTTGTCGTGATATTAATCACTTTATCTTCTTCTAAATTAATATCAGAATTAGAATCTTTAAGGTCAAATCTTGTCGTTAATTCTCTTTTCACCTGGTCGATTGCATTTACAAGCTCCTGTTTATCAAATTCTGATACAATATCAAAACTAGCATCTTTTGCCATAATCTTCTCTCCTGTTTAACATTTTTTTAAGTATAGCACAAAAATCAATATCTTTTTAGCAAATTTTCAGCAAAATTAAACAAAAACACAATTTTACAAAGTTACATCTTGACAAAGGAGGGAATATAGTAAATAATAATAAAAACAGTCGGGCTTTGAAAGCATTTGACGATACTTTCAAATTTTAACTCTCGATTGTTGTCTTAATTAAAGACTAGCACTAAAATTATCGCAATCAGTGCTAGTTTTTAATATTTAAGAGTGATAATATTATCACTAGCAATATTTTGATAATCATAGTCATCACCTCTTCTCTGTTGGAAGTGTCCGGATTTATTGTCTGTACCAGAGAGATTTGGTTTCGAGAGTGCCAGACTGTTTTTGATTCATTTTGTGTATTTTAGCATGTATTTGGGTTATTGTAAAATAGTGTAAATTGGTTTTATATTTTAATTACAATATCAAACTATATGAAATAAATTACAAAAAAGATAAAAATTTCTTTTTAGCCTAATTTGCATTTGTGATATTTTTCGCAAAAGCTAGAATATTTATTAAATCTTTATTTTGCGGAAATACTTGCTTTAAAAGTTCAAGTTTTGCTGCATCGTTAATTTCTTCATCATAAGTATATCGATTTTTTGCTTTTGCAATATTAACAGCTTTTGTGAAAATATTCAATAAATCATATTCATTTGAGCTATTTTGCATTTTCATTCCCTTTTGAATTTTCAAGCATTTTTGATAATTCTGTTATTTTTAGAAATTGATTGTACTTTTCTTTATCTATTATATCACAATACATGTGAAATTTATAGGCTACAAGGGTTGGAGAATATTTTTCACCGTTATAAAATAATGACCATTTATCTGCTAAATCTTTATACTTCCAAAAATTAATGATACTTCTATAATATCTTCTTGTAATTTCTTCTTCTTCAACATTATGACCGCCGTTTAAAACTCTTGTTTTTACCCTTTTTATGCAATCGCTAAAATCATTTAAGTAGCTATAGATAAGTTCTATTTTGTAGCCGCTCTCTTTTGCTTTTCTGACTAATTTTTCAAGGGTTTTACCCGATAAAGTTGTTTCAACTGCAAATGATATTTGTTTTTAATATATTGATTAAATTTTTCAAGATATATTCTGCCTGCTTTGATTTTAGCACTTTCAATATCATCGGGGCATAACTCTTTTGCAATATCATCTGCATTTAAAAACACTAAATTTTTAGCTTTTAAAAATGCACTTGCAAGTGTGCTTTTGCCGCTTCCGTTTGCTCCTGCTATAATGTATAAATTTTTTTGTCATTTTCCATTTTTTAATTTTATCATAGATAGATAGAAAAGAACTACAAATTATACCTTTCTTTCAACTCTGCGATTTTTTAACAAAGGCAGGTTTTTTGATAAATAAAAAAAGCTCAAAGCTTTTTTAAAAAAAAAGTGCAATCAAAATAATATAAATTAAAATTTAAAAAAATCAGACAAAGACATTTCAAAAGCCTCTGCAATTTTATTAACCTTTGAAACCGTAACATCATTGTTAACAGCTTCAATATTACCAAGCGATGAGCGCGGAATATCTGCAAGCGCAGCTAAGTCATCCTGTGTGTAATCTTTTTCATCGCGCAGGTCTTTAATCCTTTTAGCAAGTTTTCTTAACAAAGGCTTGTTCATTTTATAATTGTCCGCTATAATGACAATATGACAAACCGCTACACGGACAAAAAACGTTTTAAAAGCTTAATACTGTTAGATTTGGATGGTGTTTTGAATCATTATTGTGGAAAATACGACCCGAAAAAAATTGCGCCGATAAGAAAAGAAACCCGCGCTTTTCTTGAAAAATTATCAAAGTTTCACTTCCCAGGAATTTGAAGCGACCCGCAAATGGCTTGAAGAAAATAATTTAGAGGAATTTATAGAAAATATAACAAACGAAAAAATACCGAACGCAAGTATAATTCTTGATGACAGGGCAATAAATTTTGACGGGGATTTTGATAAAGCTTATAAAAAAATAAAGGAATTTAAACCTCATTGGAAAAAATAATTAAAAATTCAATAATTCAGATAGGGAAATTTCAAAAGCTTTTGCAATTTGGTTAATTTTTGAAAGCGTAATGTCATTTTTCGCCGTTTCAATATTTCCCAGAGTTGAACGGTAAATATTTGCCCTGTGCGAAAATTCATCTTGCGTAAAACCTTTTTGTTTACGCAATTCCTTAACGCGTTTTGCAAATTTTCCTATCAATTCCTTGTCCATTTAATAATTGTCCGCCATAACGACAATTTCACAAACCGCCACACGGACAAAACCAAAAAATAAAACCAAATAATTAAAACATTATTAATTTTTCGCAACTTTTCAAAAAACCCCTTTAAAATAAAAATATAGAAAAAAGGTATGTTTTTATGTTTGATAATTTTACAGATTCAACAAAACAACTGATTTACGAAGCGCAAAATTTAGCTCTTGAAAACCACAACACTTTAATCGAGCCGATTCATATCCTTGCTGCGATGACAAATTCGGATATTGAAACGGTTAATTTGCTTTTGGAGGAATTAAAGTTAAATTCTAATTTATTTAATCAAGATGTTAAAAATATCCTCAATTCTCTTCCAAAAACGCAAGAGCCGACCGATAAAATCTATTTTTCAAAAAATTCTCTGATTCTTTTTGAAAAAGCAAAAGAAGAAGCGAAAAATTTAAAAGATAAATTTATTTCAATCGAACATCTTTTTCTTGCGCTCGCTGAAATTGACGATAATGAGACAAAAAGGATAATTAACAAATTTGATATTAAAAAGGATAATATTTTAAATGCCATGAAAAATATCAGAGGAGGCAAAAAAGTGGATTCTAAAAATGCAGATGAAGATTATAAAATTATTGAAAAATTTTCAACAGATTTAACAAAACTCGCTCGTGAGGGGAAATTAGACCCTGTTATCGGGCGGGATGAGGAAATTAGAAGAATTATTCAGGTTCTAAATCGCAGAACAAAAAATAACCCCTGTTTAATCGGCGAAGCGGGCGTCGGAAAAACGGCAATCGTCGAGGGTTTAGCGCAAAGGATAATCAGAGGCGATGTTCCTGAAAGCTTAAAAGATACGACCTTAATTTCGCTTGATATGGGCGCATTGATTGCGGGCGCAAAATACAGGGGCGAATTTGAAGAAAGATTGAAAAAAGTTTTAAAAGAAGTCGAAAAATCCGATGGCGAAATTATCATGTTCATTGATGAAATCCATACAATAATCGGTGCAGGCGGAGCTGAGGGAACAGGGGATGCCGGAAACCTTTTAAAACCGCTTTTAGCACGCGGCGCGATAAGAACCTTGGGCGCTACAACGATTAATGAATATCGAAAATATATTGAAAAAGATCCTGCGCTCGAAAGGCGTTTTCAGCCGATTCTTGTTGAAGAACCCTCGGTTGAAGATACAATTTCGATTTTAAGAGGGTTAAAAGATAAATATGAAGTCCACCATGGAATAAGAATCAAGGATTCAGCGCTTGTTGCTGCGGCAAAATTATCCCACCGATATATCCCTGATAGATTTTTGCCCGATAAAGCGATTGATTTAGTCGATGAAGCATCGAGCGCAGTTAGAATCGAGATTGATTCAATGCCTGAAGAACTTGATAAACTCGAACGTCAGAAACTTCAGCTTCAAATCGAATTGCAATCTTTGAAAGATGATAATGATGAAGAAAAAATCAAAAAAGTTCAGCAAATGCTTGATGAAATCGAGGAAAAATCGAAAGTTTTGAAAACTCAATGGGAAAAAGAAAAATCTTCGATTAAAGGTGAAGTTGAAATTAAGAGCGAAATTGAGCAAACAAAACACGAAATTGAAAAGGCGCAAAGGGAATATAATCTTGAGCTTGCGGCTAAATTGCAATACGGAAAACTGCCCGAGCTTGAAGAACAATTGAAAAATTGCAAAAATGAAGAGCATAAAAACACGCTTTTAAAAGAAGAAATCGATGAAAACGACATCGCGCAGATTATTTCAAAATGGACAGGTGTTCCTGTTTCAAAGCTTGTTGAAAAAGAAAGCAAAAAACTTTTGGATATGGAAAATACGCTCCATTCACAGGTTATCGGGCAAGATGAAGCCGTTGATACGATTTCAGATGCCATAAGGCGCGCTCGAAGCGGTTTATCCGACCCGAAGCGCCCGATTGGAACGTTTTTATTCCTCGGCCCGACGGGCGTCGGCAAAACAGAACTTGCCAAGGCACTTGCGAAATTTATGTTTCTAGATGAGGATAGTTTAATCAGAATCGATATGTCAGAATACATGGAAAAATTTTCAACCGCAAGGCTAATCGGAGCGCCTCCCGGGTATGTCGGATATGATGAGGGCGGACAATTAACCGAAGCCGTCAGAAGAAAGCCATACAGCGTTATTTTATTTGATGAAATCGAAAAGGCGCATCCTGATGTTTTCAATTTAATGCTGCAAATTTTTGATGATGGCAGATTGACTGATTCTAAGGGAAAAACGGTCGATTTTAAAAATACGATAATAATAATGACATCAAACATCGGTTCAAATTTGATATTGGATAATGCGCTTAAAGGGATGATGGGAAATTCCAATAAAGAGCAGTTAAAAGAAGAAATTACGCAAAAATTAAGGGAACATTTCCGTCCAGAATTTTTAAACAGGATTGATGAAACGATTTTCTTTAATGCGTTGACTTTGGATGATTTATCAAAAATTGTTGATATTCAGATGGAATATTTGAAAAATTTGCTTGATGAACATAAAATTTCCCTTGAAATTTCTCAAGAAGCAAAAGAACATCTTGCGCTTCAAGGATATAACCCGATGTATGGCGCAAGACCATTGAAGCGAACAATCAGGCAATTGATTGAAAATCCTTTGTCTAAAAAGCTTTTACAGGGGAAATATAAAGAAAACAAATAAACTCTGCTTGCAAAATGCTTTTTAATACTCCTCAAATTGATCATAAAGGAAATCTTCTTGGATGTTGTTTAATACAATATGATAATTTTAAAGAAAATGTTTTCAAAAAAGGACTGCTTGAGGCTTTGAATTCGCCAAAATATATTTATGCAAAACACATGATTACTGATTTATCTACACCGCCCTTACCGGGAATTCTTTGCAGTGAATGTATAAATTATAAAGATATTGTAAGGCATAATCATCCTATAAATGTTTCACAATTGCCAACTTATAAATAATTATAAATGCAAATAAAGTAACAAGTTTGTGTTATAATTTTCATATAAAGGAACTGTTTTAAATGTTAAGACGTGATTTTTTGAAAACTGCTTCTTGTATAACCTGTATTACTGCTTTGAATTCAGGATGTCAAAATTTTTTTATTTCAAATTCAAACTCGCAAAATAAGCAAAGCATTGATTTACCTGAAAGCTTTTTAAATAATTTAAAAAACGAAAAATTTTATTATAAATCTAAAAAAGATTTGCCAAAATCTATTAGCCTTGAAGCTTGTTCTTTGTGCCAGCTTGATTGCCCTGCTTGTTATGTTCGCTCACTTGAAAAAAATGCCCCAAAAGATTGGCTTGGATATCTAAAGTTTGAAAATTTTAAAAAATTAGTTGACGATAATGAATTTGACAGAATTGAACTTTCTCACAGGGGCGAAATATTTTTAAACCCGGAGTTGGATGAAATTATTGAGTATGCTTATAATAAAAGAGTAAAATTAACCGCAGCAACAGGCGTTAATCTTAATACGGTGTCTGAAAAAACCCTTGAAAATTTGGTAAAATATGGTTTTTGGGAAATGAAAGTTTCAATTGATGGTGCAACTCCTGAAACATACAAAATTTATCGCAGAGGCGGGGATTTTGATACGGTTATTAATAATATTAAAATAATTAATAAATTTAAAAAACAGTACAAGACTCAATTCCCAATGTTAAAATGGCAATTTATTCCTTTTGGTCATAATGAACATGAAATCGAACTTGCAAAGAAAAAAGCAGAAGAATTGGATATGGAAATTAAATATACAGAAAATTATGATTCTGATTATTCTCCTTTGAAAAATCCTAAAAGAGTAAAAGAATTAACTGATGGTATTATTGATGAAAAAGAATATGCAAAATATGTCGATATTAGGTTGAAAAAAAATAAATGCATGAGAATATTTGAACAATTACAAATTGATTATAATGGGGATTTGCTGTGTCATAATTATTTGGAAACAAAAGGACTCGTGTGTTGTAATAATAAATTTAATTGCAATGTTTTTGAACAAGGTTTTTTGGAAGCGTTAAATTCTCCCGATTATATTTATGCAAAAAAAATGCTTACTGATTTTACAGTTGAACCGAAAAAAGGAGTAGTTTGCACTAATTGCAACAAGTATAAATCTATGCGTAAAGATAACAAGCAGTTAATTTTGTAGTTTTTGGGTTTTGATGAGAAAATGCAAAGAAGAAAGTTTATAAAAAATTCAATATTGTTAGGCTGTGCAGGAAGTTTGCTTTCAGGATGCAACTTTTTATTTAAAGACAAGAGTGGAAAATATAAAAATAATTTTATTTATAAAGCCAAAGTTCAGCTTCCCAAAAAAATATTTTTAGAAGCCTGTTCACTTTGCCAGCTGCATTGCCCTGAATGTCCCGTGGGCAATATACCGGGCGAAAAAACAAATAAAAAGTTAGGATATTTAAAATTTAAAGATTTTAGAAATTTTGTTGATGATAATAATTTTGAAAGAATAGAATTATCAAACCACGGAGAAATATTTTTAAATCCTGAACTGGATGAAATTATTGAGTATGGATTTAAAAAGAAAATTAGCCTCGGGGCAAAAGGCGGAGTAAATTTAAACACCGTAAACAAAAAAACATTAGAAAATCTGGTTAAATACAAATTTTCAAATTTATACATTTCAATCGACGGCGCAACTCCCAAAACTTATTCAATCTACCGACAAGGCGGAGACTTCAACACAGTTATTGAAAATATTAAAAAAATTAACTATTTCAAAAAAAAATACAATTCCCAATTTCCAATTCTAACCTGGCAATTCATTCCTTTCGGCCACAATGAACATGAAATCGAACTTGCCAAGAAAAAAGCTTTGGAATTAAATATGGATATAACTTTTAAACAAAACTTCAGCCCTGGATATTCCCCTCTTAAAAATAAAAATATGGTTGAAAAGCAAATTGAGAAAAAAAAGTCAAGAAAACCTTGCACTGCCTGTTATATGATGTTTCAATCTCCCTGTATAGATTTTGACGGAACTTTATTGGGTTGTTGCAATGTTGTTCATCCTAATGATTTCAAGGTCAATGTTTTCGAGATAGGATTATTAAACGCATTGAATTCAAAAATGTTTATCGAGTCAAAAAACATGTTGAGTGATTTTTCAATTGAACCTAAAGCACAGAATCCATGCACAAATTGT
>CAPYQR010000027.1 GCA_948742005.1 uncultured bacterium | reverse complement strand
TCTTACAGGTTGGCAGGACAATCGCAATTGAAACAAATATCGATAATCTCTTAACTATTATCGCCCAACAAATCCAACAAGCACTTGGCGCAGACCGCTGTACCGTATTTTTGCTTGATGATGAACACAACGAGCTCTGGAGCAAAGTTGCACTCGGACTTGAAAGCAGGGAAATCCGTTTCAGTGCAAACAAAGGTCTGGCAGGACATGTCGCACTTTCAGGCGAAACAATAAACATCAAAAACGCTTATGAAAGCGAATATTTCAACAAAGAAATAGACCTTGAAACAGGATACAAAACAAGAAACATTCTTTGTATGCCGATAAGAAATCTCTCACATCAAATTGTCGGCGTTTTTCAGGTGCTAAATAAAATCGAGGGTGATTTTACCCAAAAAGACGAAGATTTATTAATTGCAATCGGTTCAAGCGCAGGAATAGCTCTTGAAAATGCTAATTTGTTCAACAAACAAAAAAAACTGATAGAAGAACAAAAAAACCTCTTCACAAGCTTTATAAACGCACTCTCTGCTTCAATTGATGCCAGAGATAAAATCACCTCCGGACATTCAAAAAGAGTAATGATGTATGCAGGTTTAATTTGCGACAAATGCAAATTAAGCGAAAAAGAAAAAGAAACAATCAAAAACGCCTCGCTTCTGCATGATATCGGCAAAATCGGAATAAAAGATTCAATTTTGCAAAAAGAGGGAAAATTAACAAAAGACGAATACGAACATATCAAAGAACACGTCAAAATCACTCATAATATTTTAAAAGAAGTATATATTTCAAAAAACTTCAAAGAAGTAGCCTCAATCGCCTCTTCTCACCATGAAAAGTTTGACGGAAGCGGATATTTTAAAGGCTTAAAAGGAGAACAAATCCCCTTTGGCGGAAGAATCTTATCTGTTTGTGATGTTTTTGATGCAATAACTTCAAAAAGACACTACCGCGACAAAATGGAAATAAAAGATGCACTTGATATTATAATAAATGGAAAAAACAACCATTTTGACGAAAATATCACAAACGCCTTTTTAAATATTTCAACTTATGATATTCTTAACGTAATGCTTTCAAATACAAATTGTAAAATCCTCCAAAAGGAAGAAAATCTTTTAAAGGAGTTTAATTTAAACGAATTATATGATATTGTTAATAATAAAGATACTGCCATCAGCAAGCAAAAAAAATTAATCAGAACTTTTAATAAATATTATCGTTATAATTCTTAAAAAGGGTTAGAAGTGTCAAAAAGGAATGAAAAAAAGAATATAATTATCTCATTATTTCTTTTATTCTTCATCTTACAAAGCACAAATGCGCAAGGTGAAGAAAATTTTTCAATGCCGCAAGATGACACAAAAATCCAAAACACAATACCTAATCTCAAACCACACATTGAACCGCAATTAAAACCCCAAATAACCCCCAAAGAAATCCAAAGCGCAAAACCCCAATTAAAACCAAAAGGAGAATATTTCAACCTTGCAAATATCGTTGACAATATTATGAACAACGAAGCAAAGCCTAATTATTCTCAAAGCGAAAATATTGCAGATAAAAAAGCAAAGACAAGAAAAGATTTTCTTCAAATAACCGAAAAATTCAATCAAGGAAATGCTTCGGTTGCTTATGATGAGTATGAAAAACTGCTTGATGAAATAAATACAGATACAGCTTTGTTATCAATCGCTAAAATATTCTATGAAATAGGCTTTTTCTCCCTTGGAAACAAAGCCTTGCAAAAAATTTCCTACCAAACGCAATATCAAGACAACATCGCAGATTTAGAAAATTGTTATCTTCCGAAAACAAATTTATCAAAAGAAGAAGAAATTTATTTTGCTAAAATATACAGCAGCATCTATTTTGATAACAGTGCAATTGAAAGCGCGAGCGAACTTTCAAGCAAAAAACAAAAATATCAAAAAAACGATTTTTATAACTTCATCTTAGCGCGTGCTTATCTTCAATCAAAAAAATACAGCGATTCAATAAGCTTTATCAATAAAGCAATTTCGATTGCGCCAAATAATCTCCAATATCAAATTTTTAAAATTGATGCACTTACCAATGCAAAAAAATACCAAGATGCACTAAAAATTATCCAAAAGCTTGAAAATCAGCCTAACAATATTAATTTTGTTCAAAAAATCAAAACCCAAAAAGAACACATTCTGGCACAGGCAACAAAAAACGACACCGCCAAAAAATATCACACCCTGCAAAAAACCTTTATCGAGGGAAACTACGAAAAAGTTAAAAAAGACAGCCAAAATATCTTGAATTTCGATAAAGACAATTCTCAAATCATCACAATGTACGCCAAAAGCGAACTTGCGCTCGGAAACATTGAGCGTGCCAATACATTTTTTGTTAATTCATACAAAATCGAAAAAAACAACATCGAAACAATAACAGGCCTAGGCGACATTAAATTTCTCCATGCGGATTATAAAAATTCCGTTAAAATGTACAAAAAGGCTTTCAAAAAAGACCCTGAAAACTATGAAACAATAATCAAACTTGCAACCGCACAAAGAGAATACGCCAAAAGCCCCAAAGACCTTAGAAAACTAGAACAAAAACTTGATAAAATGCCTAAAAGCGCCTATCTTGATTATTACAAAAGCGCATTAAGCATTGCGCAAAAAAACGATGTTCTAAAAGAAGATTTCCTAAAACGCGTTCTTCTGATTAACCCGATGCATGAAAATACACTGGGGGCTTTAGTAGAATTATATTTAAAAAACAACAATTTCACACTAGCCAAAAACTTAATTTCATCAACCGCAATAACGCTGGAAAAAAACTACTACTATTACTATCTTTGCGGTTTATACAACCAGGCGCTCAATAAAAAACGTGATGCAATCCAATTTTATAAAACTTCGCTTAATTTAAACCCCTCCTTTGAAATTGCCAATATCAAACTTTTAAAACTAATTCCCGATAACCTTGATGAGGAAATATAAAATTGGCAATCTCAATTAAAAGTGCAGCGACACAGGGTCTGGAAGTTCATCAAATCAACATTGAAGTCGATACAACAAACTCTCTGCCCCAAATTGTAATAATAGGACTTGGCGACACGGCGATTTCAGAAGCGAAAGAAAGATTAAGACTCGCAATCAAAAACTCCTCCTATCTTTTTCCCCAAACAAAAGTCGTAATCAACCTCGCACCTGCAGACCTTAAAAAAGAAGGGTCATCATTTGACCTTGCAATGGCAGTAGGGATTTTAGCAAAAGAAGAAATAATAAAAGAATTTGATTTTGAAAAAACCGCCTTTTTAGGCGAACTCTCACTTGATGGCTCTTTGCGCGCCGTTAACGGAGTTTTGCCGATTGTTTACGGATTGGAAGAATTAGGAATCAAAAAAGTAATCCTGCCAAGCGCAAATCTTTCGGAAGCAAGTTTTATTGAAAACATTGAATCCCTTGGCGCAGATAACCTTTCGCAAGTCGTAAATTACTTAAATGATTCTAAAAATTACCCCCTTAAAACCCTAAAACAAAACATTGAAGATTTTTTAGAAGATGAAACCGATTTTGAGGTTGATTTTGCTCATGTCAAAGGGCAAAATCAAGCAAAACGCGCGCTTGAAATCTCCGCAACAGGCGCTCATAACGTCTTGATGTCAGGCTCTCCGGGCTCAGGCAAAACCTTGCTTGCAAAAGCTTTTATGTCAATTTTGCCGCCATTAAATAAAAAAGAAGCAATAGAATTAACTAAAATTTACTCAATTTCAGGACTTTTAGATGCCAAGACTCCTCTTATAACAAAACGCCCCTATCGCGCACCGCATCATAGCGCAAGCGCTGTCGGAATAATCGGCGGAGGTACAAACCCCCGCCCCGGAGAAATCACTCTGGCTCATCGGGGAGTATTATTTTTAGATGAAATGGTAGAATTCCCGCGCTCAACTCTGGAAGTTTTAAGACAACCTTTAGAAGATAATATAGTTACAATTTCAAGAGCACAAACAAGCATAACATACCCTGCCAATTTTATTTTAATCGGCGCAATGAATCCTTGTCCATGCGGATTTTTAGGAGATAACAAAAAACAATGCACCTGCTCGCAAAGCCAAATAAACCGCTACCGCTCAAGGCTTTCAGGGCCTTTGCTTGATAGAATTGACATCCAAATCAAAGTTCAAAGGCTGGATGATGAGGAACTTTTAAATAATGACGACAAAAATGCTGAAACTTCCGCGGAAATTAAAAAAAGAGTAATAAAAGCAAGAAAAATCCAGCAGGAAAGATATAAAAACGACGGAATCCTAACCAACAGCGAACTAACACCTAAATTAATCAAAAAATATTGCAAAATTGATGATGAGTCCAAAAAATTCCTCAAAAATGCAATAAATCAATTTAATCTTTCTGCACGCTCGTTTGACAGAATTCTTAAAATTTCGCGCACAATTGCAGATTTAGAAGAATCTGAAAATATTAAAATAACCCACATAGCTCAATCGCTTCAATTGCGGAGTTTTTGTTGATTTTTAAACGAATAAAGATAAATTACAGACATCAAAGAAAAATAAAAAGTTAATTCCAAAATTTCTTCTAAAATGTCACAATGGAGCGCTTTTTCAGCATACATTCCAAAAAACATCCCGATTAACATAAAAATAATGTTGAAAACAGGCAGTTTATAATTAACCAATAAATCAATTAAATTCTTCCACAATTTATTAACAATAAAATAAACTCCAACCCCAGCCATATAAAGTCCGTAAAGAGGATGAGCAAGATAACCGTATGGAATCTCTTTCCAGGAATAAAACGCGTTATTCAATCCCTCAATCGGGAAAAATAATGTTCTTCCGCAATTAACTTCTCTTAAAATTAAAATTGTTAAAATTAAAAACACAAAAACAAAAAACTTTTTATTTTCTTGATTTTTCGTCCTTAAAGCAAAAAAACACGAAACAAAAAGAACAACCATTTGCAGATTTTCAAAAAAACCATTCTCCCAACCGAAAGATTCCGGGAACAACGCGGTAATTCGGGGGGGGGTCAAAAATAATATAAAAAGCGAAATCAACGCTAAAACGTTGAATTTAAAATCAAAATGTTTCAAAATAAAGTCTTTCAAAAAACAAACCTCCAACTATTCTTCTATGTTACCATTTAGAAAGCTTATTGTAAATCTCATTAAAAAATAAAATATAGCAAAATAAATTATTCAGAAGCTTTATATAATTAAAATATTTAAAAGAAAGAAGAACGAGTCAGATGATTTCAAACATAAGTGCAGCTATTAATTTTTGCAGCAGCAAAAACAGCACAGAAACAAAAAACCGCCCTCATTTAATAAAAGACAATTCAAAAGTCACAATAAACGCAAAACCCGATAATTCCCTTGCTTCTTTTGCTGCAGAAAAAGAAATACTTATGTTGAACGATAAAGAATACTATCCGCAAGAACTCGTTCAAAAATTAAAAGAAATTAAAAACGATAGTCAAAATCCTGAAATTTTAAACAAACTCAAAGACTTTAATTTTGAAAAACGAAGCATAATCAATTTTCTGCTGGGACAACCGCTGGATGGGCAGCAGAAACTCAAAATTCTATACGCCTTAACCCAAGACCCGAAAACCGCACCAAAACTCGCCAAATCTTTATCAAACAATGCCTGTGAAACACAGTTGAACTTTTTCAGATTAAAAAGACAAATTTGCACAAATGTCGGAAATTCCCAGCTTTTCAATTCCTGGTTAAATGACGAAATATCAGGCTACAAATACGCTTATGATTCTTATTACAACTCCTTATGGCACAATGCTTCCTCTCTTGAAGAACTTGTCAAAGTTTCACCGAATCTTGCTCCCTGGGCGCTTGAAAACAAAGCAAACGAATTAAATAAAGAATTTACCTTAGGTGAAATTCCAAAAGAATTCGGAAATTTAGAAGATTTTAGAGAATTAATAAAAGAAATAAAACAATCAAACTTCTATAAAACATACAGAGAAATAAAAGATTCCTTTGTTGACCCGCAAATTAAAAATAAAATCGCAAAAGATAACAATATCAACCTTTGCAATGTCTGATGTTACAAACGAAATTCTGAACAACTCGGCAAAAGAACCAATTATAACCAAAAACGGTACGATTTTAGAACCAATTATTGAATCTTTTTCAGCAAAATTAATCTTCAAAATCAAAACCCCGAACAACAAAACATTCTTCCTTAAAATGGATCCGTATCGTCCTGATGCCGGAATTAAAACCGATGAAGCGAAAAAAATCGCAGAAAATCAAGATTTAAGACCCGATATGCCTTATTTAAACGCAATGATTGATTTTTATTTAAAATTAAACAACGTAGGCAACGCTGCGGATGTACAATTCTATGACCATCAAACAAACACAATTTTATACAAAGCAACAAAAGGAACTGAACCCAAAAGCGCCATAGACGAAATTGTTTTGAAAAACCTATATCTTTTAAAACAAAATAATTTATTAAAAAACATAAACCGTGTAGGAATCCAACTAAACGATGTTCATAGTAAAAATTTCATTAAAGAAACAAAAACCAACAGCCTTATTTTAATAGATTCAGGACATGCCTCATTTTCCGACCCTCTAAGACCGCCCATCGCAGGCAAAAATATCACATTGGGCAATTTAAGCGGAAGAGAATACACTATTGCCTGTTAAAACAAAAAATATTAAGATTAAAAATAAACAAAAGGACAAATCAAGGGTAAAATATGAAAATATCAGCCATCACAAACAAAATTAACTTCAAAAGCTACAAAGGCGCAATTCAAGAATGGGAAAAGTCAAAACCCGTATTTAATAAAGCGCTTAAAGAGTTAGGAGATAAAAAAATTACCCTGATTGCCCAGGGAACTGCCTTTCCCTCCGAAAACGAAGAAAACATCGGCGTAGGCTCACCCTATTCAAAAGGTGCTACCAATCTTAAAGGGTTTTTTGACGGCATGATTGAAACAGCAATGCTCGGCCCTTGGGGCAAAACAACAAAAGGCAATGCAGATTATTCAATGCATTCGCCTTATCTTTCAACAACAGATTCTCTTAACCCTTTTTTCATCAATTTTAAATTTTTAACAACCGAAAAAGGCGGCAGTCTTCTAAAAGAAGAAACATTATTAAACCTCGCAAAAAACTACACTCCCGCCCGCAGCAAAACAGGAAATATTGAGGTTGACTACATTTACGCACAAAACGCAATTGATATAATGCTTGATGAAATCTACAAAACACACAAACACAAACTCAAAAACCGCGATAAAACCGCAATCAAGCAGGAAAAAGAATTTAATCAATTCAAAAAAGAAAACAAAAACATCACGCTTGATGTTATTTACGATATTTTAATCAAAGAAAACAACGGCGCAAATTATAGAAACTGGAACACTTTGGATAAAAATCTCCCGATTCTTTTAGAAGAAAACAACCCCGAAGCACAAGAAAGATTTGAAGAATTGTACGATAAATACAAAGAAGAAATAGAAAAATATGAATTCACGCAATTTATCGCACACAAACAAGCACAAAACCCCAAATTTAATCATTTTGATTATATCGCCGATAAACAAGTTGCAATTTTCGGCGCTGATGAATGGAAAATGCAGGATGTTATTTTAGATGAAATTCAAGGCAAAAAAGTAACCTTAGGAACTCCCGGGGACGATTTTTCACAACATGGAAGAAACTGGGGCATGGCAGTTTTGGATTATACAAAATTGTTTGATGAAAACGGGAATTTGACACCAAAAGGACAAAAAGTAAAAAAAATCTATCAAAATGTCTTTAAAAACAACAAAGGAGGTTTGAGAATCGATCATTTTATAGGAATCATCGACCCTTATGTTTGTTTAGATGGAATCGGTGCAGGCAGGCTTTATTCCTCCCCTGAACATCCTCTTTTAAAAAATTACGCATACAAAGGCAGCGAAGAAGAAAAAAACAAGCAATACTCCCGCTTTTTTGAAAAAATGATTCTTGCTTCTGCTAAAGAATACGGTCTTGATGAATCAAACATCTTCCCCGAGGATCTTGGCGCAATTACCCCTGCGGTGGAACATGTTTTAGATAAATACAATCTTTCAAGGATGAAAATAACACAATTTATCAACCCTGATGATTACAATCATAAATATCACCCGAAAAACGCCCACAAAAAAGATATAATCACCACAGGAACTCACGATACACCGAGCGAAATTACATATATTGCAAATCTGGACAGAAATTCATACCCCAAAAGAACAAAAATGCTTTCTGATATTACAGGGCAGGATGAAAAAATATTATATGAATTTGACGGAAAAGGAAAGAAAAACGCACTTCAAGCCGAATTTGCAAGCCTTTTTACAGCAGAGAGCGAAAATGTTCATATTTTCTTCCCGACATTTTTCGGAATAGATGAATACTACAATAAACCCGGCGATAAAAGCGTTAACCGCTGGAGGGTGAGAATCCCTGATGATTTTCAAAAAACTTATTTCAAAAACCTCAAACACAACACTGCTTTTAATCCTTATTCCGCACTTTCAACGGCTTTAATCAAAAAAGGAACAAACGACAAAGAACTTATCGAAGAATTAAAAAAACACGAAGAAAAACTATTTTTTGAAATTGACGATATGATAAAAAAAGAATCCAAAACAAGCGCTTACAACCCTTTTGCAAACGGATTGGAAACAATTGAAAAAAGAAACGAATTATTCCCAAAAGATGCTCAATATAGAGAAAAATTAGCACACGCTTTAGGAATTAAAAACAGCAAAGACCTTAGCGCAGTTACAGGAGAAGAAGAATTAAAAGCAATTTTAGCAAATGTTCAAAAACGCTATTTCCACTCACCCAAAGAAATCGGTCATGAATTTTATTTTGATGACGGATATAGAATCAATCTTCATCTTCACACAAATTACTCGGATGGTTTGATGAGCGTTGAAGAAACGCTTGATAAAGCACAGGATTATGCTGAAAAATCAGGAAAACCTTTCGTTTTTGCAATTTCAGACCATGATAACATTGAAAGCACAAAAGAAGCAATTGAAATCATCGCCAAAAATCCGCAAAAATACGACCAAATCCTTTTCGTTCCTGCAGTTGAGATGAATACAAAATATCAAAACAAAAAAATAACAAGAAAAGATTTACCCAACCACGCTTTTCAAATGGAAACAGTGGGATATTGCTTTAATCCTTTTGATAAAGAAATTAACGATTTTATCAATACAAAAAAAGCACAAAACGAAAAATACGTTGCACAAATCATTGAATCGTTCAAAAAAGAAGGGCTTGACGTTTCACTTAAAGAAGCAAAATCTCTTCAAAAAGACGAAGGAAGAAAAAGCCACTTAAGCCAGATGGGAAGTCCCGGGATTCTGGATGATTTGAGGATGTACATAGATTCAAAAATTGAAAAAATTGAAAACCAAACAAGAAAAGAAGAATTAAAACAAAAGCTCAAAGAAACTTTTGATAATCACATTTTTAACCACGGAAGCAAAAACCTAATGCCCGAAACACCATCACAAAAAGAAATAATCGATGTTGTTAAACGCTCGGGCGGTTTTTGTGCAATTGCACATCCTGCAAAAATTAATTTATCGGGAATTGATGTTTCAGGAGACGAGGGAATTAAAACAATTCTGGATGATTTTATAAAATCAGGCGGAGATTCAATTGAATATCATTACCAATACGGTTCTGCGCGCGGAAACCAAGGGATGATTGATTGGATTAATTTAATTAATGATTATTATGCCCTAAAATACCCGAATCATACAGGAACAGGCGGTTTAGATAACCATGGGCTGACTATTTTTAAACGCTAGACAAAAATCTCTAAAACTTCAAAAAAATTCACAAAAAACGCAATTTTTCATCTTGAGAGGTTTTATACTTAGTGTTATAATAATAATGTGTAAGTGTGTAAACTTTAGGAGGTAATTATGATACCACCACTTAAAGCAATTGCAAACAATACAATGATGTCTAATCCTTACAAAGTTAATTCAAACGCGCAATACAAAAACGCACTTAACTTTGCATCCAGAGGGGAAAAGTTAAACATCGATTGTAACGAAGTCCGCTCCGTTCAAAAAAACGGAAGAAAACTGGACTTGTACGCGTAAAAAACGTAAAAAAGCGATTAAGGATATTTTCTTAATCGCTTTTTATTATTAAAACTATGTTTATGCTATCTTGTTAATATGTTCACAGGTTTAATAGAAGAAACAGCAAAACTAATAGACATTAAAACCGACACAAACGGCGCAAAAATTTATTTTGAAATCAATAATCCTGATTTTAAAAATGTCAAAATCGGAGATTCCATCGCCCTTAACGGAGCATGCTTAACCATTACTTCAATTTCAGGAGAAATTTTTTGTGCAGATATGATGAATGAGACCTTAAATTTAACAAATTTAAAGTTTTTAAAAAAAGATGATTTAATTAATCTTGAACGTGCACTTGCCGCAAACGCACGCTTTGACGGGCACATTGTCCAAGGGCATGTTGATACAACGGCTGAAATTGTTGAAATCAAACAAGATGGTTTTTCGAAGAAAATAAAATTAAAATGCGATAATGAACTTGTAGTAAAAAAAGGTTCAATAGCGCTAAACGGAATAAGTTTAACTGTTTCAGACGTTTTTGATTCGGGTTTTGAAGTTTCTTTAATTCCCGAAACCATCAAAAAAACCAATTTGAAAAATATTCAAATTGGAGCTATATTAAACATTGAATATGATATTTTAGGAAAATATATTAAAAAATTCATTTCAAATTCAAAAAATTCCGAAAATTCACCACATTCCAAAATCACTACAGACTTTTTAAAACAAAACGGTTTTTAGTTAAAAATTCAAAGGAAAAACTATGTTCAGCTCAATTGAAGATGCATTAACTGATTATTCAAAAGGGAAAATAATTATCGTTGTAGACGATGAAAATCGCGAAAACGAGGGGGATATGATTTGCAATGCAAAATTTGCAAGCCCTGAAAACATTAATTTTATGGCGCAAAAAGCCCGAGGGCTGATTTGCGTTGCAATTGATAATGAAATTGCACAAAAAATGCAGCTGAATCAAATGGTTGAACAAAACACGGAAAGCATGAAAACAGCTTTTACAATCTCAATCGATGCTGATGAAAAATTTGGCGTAACAACAGGCATTTCAGCTTTCGACAGAGCAAAAACTATTGAAGTTTTAATCAATTCCACAAACCCCGAAGATTTAAGACGCCCCGGGCATCTTTTCCCCTGTGTTGCGCGCCTTGGCGGCGTTTTAGAGCGAATCGGGCACACAGAAGCCGTTGTTGACCTCGCAAAATTAACCAATCTACCCCCTGCGGGTGCAATGTGTGAAATAATGACAGATGACGGGCACATGGCAAGAAGAGATTACATTTTAAACTTTGCAAAAGAGCACAATATCAAAGTTATCACCGTTGCAGACCTTGTAAAATACAGAATCACAAAAGACTCAATAGTGAAAAGAGAAGCACAGGCAAAGCTTCCAACACAATTTGGCGACTTTGTGGTTTATGGATATAGAAACATTTTAAACAACAATGAATATGTAGCTCTTGTCAAAGAATCAGACGAAAACAAAATCCCGCTAGTGAGAGTCCACTCAGAATGCTTAACGGGAGATATTTTCCACAGCCTGCGCTGCGATTGCAATTATCAGCTTCATCGTTCCCTTGAAATGATTAACGAACACAAAAAAGGCGCTCTTGTTTACATGCGCGGTCATGAAGGCAGAGGCATCGGACTTATTAATAAAATCAAAGCATACGCACTTCAAGACAAAGGGCAGGATACTGTTCAGGCTAATGTTTCCCTTGGTTTTGCGCCCGATTTACGGGATTATGGAATTGGCGCGCAGATTTTAAGAGATTTAGGCTTTTTTAAATTCAACCTTTTAACAAACAACCCCAAAAAAATCATAGGTTTAAACGGCTATGGTTTAGAAATAGTAAAAAGAATTCCGATTGAACCGCCTTTGAACAAATATAACGAAAAATACATTAAAACCAAAGTTGAAAAAATGAACCATTTAATTAATTGTTAAATACTGAAGATTACAAAATATCTCCGCTTCAAGTTTTAGAAGCGGAGATATTTTATTTATATTCAGCTTTTAATTAAACATTAACAAGCGCTTTTTCTTGTTCCAATTGCAATGTTATTGTTGTCAAATCACAAACAGAACTTGGTCCAAAATATTGAATTGAACCGGGGAAAATATAGCAATCATTCATTGCCCATTTTTCACGATTTTTTTCAAATTCTCTAAACACAGGTCCATCCAATTCTACAAGTGCTTTTTTAATAACAGGTTTCATCTGTCCGTGACGGCGTTCCATATTCATCATCATTGTTAAAGGAACACCCCCTGCTACCCATTGTGATGCAGGTTTTGTTGTGTTCTTAATTGATGAAAGATATCCTGTTAAGCCTGATTGGATTAAAGCAAAAGCATTGTAACCCAAAGAATAGCAATAATCCGCATCAAAATTAGACGGCATTGCGCATCTTCCCTCATAACCGAAGAAATGTGCCTGATCAGAGAATTTACCGTTAAATTTGCCTTGTTTTTTCATTTCATCAAGTTTTGTTCTGACCATTTCAATTAATAATTTTTCTGTTTCAATTTTTGAAACCTGAACATTACCATGCGGATCTCTATCCATCAATAATTGAGCCTTGATTTGAGATGGAAGCGAGTTAAATAATTTAGCGCTCGCGCTGTCAAGTTTGGATGAAATTAATGAATATTTTTCATCTTGAGAAGATGTTTTAAAGCTTGAATCTTTTTCAAGTTCAGCTAACAAATCGTTTAGAGATGCAATCATCACTTTCATCTCGGGAATAAATTCAATTAATCCCTCGGGGATTAAAGCAATTCCGAAATTTTTACCGTTATCAGCACGGCGCGCGATAACATCTGCCATATATGTTACAATTTCATCTAAGCTTTGAGCTTTTTGTTCAACTTCTTCACCTATAAGCGTAATATTCGGTTGTGTCTGCATAGCAGCTTCAAGACAGACATGAGATGCGCTTCTTCCCATTAATTTAATAAAATGCCAATATTTTTTAGCAGAATTCGCATCGCGTTGAATATTGCCGATTAATTCAGCATAAGTTTTTGTTGCAGTATCAAAACCAAATGAAATTTCAATCTGGTCATTTTTAAGGTCGCCGTCAATTGTCTTTGGGCAGCCAATAACGCTGATTCCTGTGTTATTTTCAGCCATCCATTGTGCTAATAAACAAGCGTTTGTATTTGAATCATCTCCGCCGATTATAACAATTGCTTTAATGTTTAAATTTTTACAAACTTCAAGCGCTTTTTTGAATTGTTCTTCGGTTTCAAGCTTTGTTCTGCCTGAACCAATAATGTCAAAACCGCCCGTGTTTCTATATTTATCAATAACTTCATCTGTAATTTCCATATATGAGCCATCAACAATTCCCGATGGCCCGCCCAAAAATCCATATAATTTATTAGAATTATCAGCAGCTTTCATAGCATCAAACAACCCCGCAATAACATTATGTCCGCCCGGGGCTTGACCGCCCGATAAAATTACACCGACATTTTTATTTTCAGTTGATAAATCATCACCCGATTCGCCAAATTTAGCAATTGGTTTACCGTAAACATTTTTGAATAATTTTTCAATTTCCGCTTCGTCCTTAACTGCGCGGGTTGAATCACCGAGTGATAATTTGATGTTATTGATTCCTTGAGCCAAAGCACCTGCAAGTTTTGGTTTGTAGTTTAATCTTTCTTTTTGTAAGGGTGAAATTTCTCTCATCTTTAAATCTCCTTGTTGCCTATTTTTTGTTATTTAATATATAAATTATCGCACAAAAATAAACAATATCTATGTTATAATCTAAAATATGGAAAAGAAATATTTTATTTCAATCGGTAAAATAACAAATTTTTTTGGAATCAAAGGCGAAGCTAAAATCGGCTTCAGCAATGAAAATCAAATCAAAAACGCAAAAAAGGTTTATATTTTCAATGATTCACCCGCACAAAACGACAAAATTGAACTCACAATTAATAAAGTAAGGTTTCAGAAAAATTTTGCAATTATCAAATTTGACGAAATTGACGATATTAACGATTTGCTTGAATTCAAAGGACAAAATATCTATATCCCAAAGCAAAATGCACTTGAAAAACTTGAAAAAGATGAATACTTGATTCAAGATTTAATAAATTGCGAAGTTTTTG
>CAPYQR010000026.1 GCA_948742005.1 uncultured bacterium | reverse complement strand
GTCATAATGCAGACAGAAGTCAGCATTCCTTTGTTTAAAAGAGTTTTTTCAATTAGTTTTGTGATGGCTAAATTAACGCTTTTACTGATTCCTAAATCGTCTGCGGTGAGTATTATTTTTTTCATCTTTTTATTATATAATTTTTGAATAAAATATACAATATGAATGAGTTTTTTTATGAAATTAGCAATTATTATTCCTGCATTTAATGAAGAGTTGTCTATTGAGCGGACTGTTGAGGTTTTGTCAAATTTGACAAAACAATATATCAAGGAAAAATTAATTGACAAAAAAAGCTATATTTTAGTTGTTGATGATGGAAGCATGGATTCAACCTGGGATAAAATTCTTCAATTAAAAGAAAAATTCAAAAATCTTAAAGCAATTAAATTTTCAAAAAACTTTGGAAATCAAAATGCAATTACAGCAGGCTATAAAACCACAGCAAAAATAGGGTGCGATGCGGCACTTACGATTGATGCAGACTTGCAGCAAGATGAAACAAAAATAAAAGATTTTATTCAAAGCTATAAAGATGGATATGAAATTGTATGCGGAGTCAGAAAAAGTTATCAAAATAAATTTGATTTTAAAAGTTTAACATCAAATTTTTTCTATAAATTCATAAATTTTTTAGGTGTTAATTTAAAACCAAGTCATTCTGAATATCGTCTTATCGGCAAAAAAGCACTTGATGTTGTTAATCAATATAAAGAAACAAACATGTTTGTGAGGGGAATAATATACGACCTTGGCTTTAAAACAAAATTTATTGAATATGAAATTAAGCAAAGACAATTCGGAGAATCAAAATTTAACATCTTAGCCCTTTGCAAAATGGCTGTTAATGCGATTGTTTCTTTTAGCGTTTCGCCTTTAAGATTTGTGTTTTTTGCGGGAGCTTTGATTTCTTTAATAAGTGCCATTATGGCATTTTTAATGTTAAGTCAGTTTATTTTTGAAATAAAAATCCTTTCACCTTCTGTAAAGCCTTATGAAATCTGGGAAACTTTTGCAACAGGCATGGAGATTCTTTGTATTGGAATAATTGGCGAATATATAGGACAAATTTTAATTGAAACAAAAGCACGCCCGAGATATATCATTGAAGATGAAATTATTGATTAAGCTTATATTTAAGCAAGATTTAAGAATTTATGCGTTTGTGCGATAAGTCTTATATTTTCATAATTTGAATAAAATTTTTCAAAAATTTCTTCAAGATTAATTCCCTCATCCAAAGGCATTTTTGGCTGTAAAACAAGCAGAATGTTGTATTTTTTTGCAATATTTGTACAGGTTGTTATTTCTTCTTCAGTTATGTTTTTATCAAAAACAACTTTAATAAAAATCTCTTTTTTGTTATCCAGCACTGTTTTAATAAATTCTTCGTTTTCTTTAAAATTTTTGTGCCCTGATGAGCTTTTTAATTTGATATCCATTGAAATTATATCAACAAAATCAATAATTTTTTTTAAGTTCAAAGGAAGAGTTCCGTTTGTTTCAAGGTATATTTTTTTGTTTAGTCTTTTTTTATATTTTGTTAAAAAATCATTCAAAAAATCATCTTCAAGCAGCGGTTCGCCCCCTGTGAAGCTAATTATCCGTGCATTTATATTATTTAAAACATCAAATAAAGAATCAATATTAAATTCTTTAGCATTTGTCTTAAAATCAGTATCGCAAAACCTGCAATTTAAATTGCATCTGCAAAATCTTACAAAAATATGTTTTTGCCCGACATAAGAGCCCTCGCCTTGAATTGAGGTGAAAATTTCTTTAATAAAAGCTGTTTTTTTTTGTATTTTCATTTTTTCTTAAGCTGATTTCTTCCAGTTTTTCATACAGGTTGAATTCTTCTTCTGTAAGGGATTCGGGTGTTTGAATTGTGATGTTTATAATTTCATCCCCTTTTTTTCTTGTTTTTTCATTATAAACACCTGCTTCAATTAGTTTAAAACTTTGGTTTGCTTTTGTCAAAGGCGGAATTTTAATCATTACTCCTCCCCACAAGGTCATGACTTTGATATTTCCTCCTAAGATTGCTCTGTGCGGGCTGATTTTAGCGTTATAATAAACGATACCGTTTTTGATTGTTAAATCTTCATTTTTTTCTATATTAATAATAATGAATAAATCTCCGTTTTCTCCTCCGAATTTACCTTTCTCTCCCTCGCCTTTCAGGCGGAGTTTGGATTTGTTTTTTGTTGTCGGGGGGATTTTTACGCTTATTTTTCTTGTTTTTGTTGTTGTTTTTGTGTTTTGAACAAAGTTAATTACTTTTGTTGTTCCTAAAATTGCTTCTTTTGTGCTGATTTCGATATCTAAATAGACATCTTTTCCTTTTTTCGGGCAGATTTTTTTTCTTTTGTTGTCATTTAAAAGTACGCATGCCGCTTCATTAATCATTTTAAATTTTTCTTCTGCTCCGGGTGTTGAATTAACATCAGGATGATAAATCCGCGCAAGTTTTTTGAATTGTTTTTTGATTTCTTCTTTGTTTGCGTCAGGCGATATTTCTAAAATTTCGTAATAGTTTTCCATTTTTATAAGTTAATATTTTTTTAGAGGGAATTCATTAACTTTTTTGATTAATTTTTAAAGCTAATTCTAATAAGACAAAAAAAGGGAGGTTTTTTAAACCTCCGACTGCATGAACTGTTTTAAATATTTAATTTTACCTTGTCAATTGAACATAATTAACTTTTCCATATCCGTTTGAGCCTCTTGCAGGCGCAATTTCTCCTTGTTTTCCGTTTTGGTTGACAATCATTGTTCCACCTTTTCCTCCTGCACCGTAGCCCGAGCCTGCGCCTCCACCTTGTGTGCCCTGGACGTTTGAATTTGTGTTTGAGGTGTTAGAACCTCCGCCTCCGCCTTTAGAGCCTGTTCTAAGCGAGCCCGAGCCGCTTCCGCCGTTGCCGCCTGCTCCTGCAGAGCCCGAGGAAGCATCGATTCCCTTGATTCCACCATTTGCACTGATGCTCCAAAGAACTGTGCCTGAGGAATTTATAACCCTGACGCTTGTTGCTTGTCCGTTTCCATTTGTCCCCATTCCGACAACAACATTAACCCTGCCTCCGATTGCCGAATCGATAATATTCTGCGGAATTGTAACGGATGAAGCCAAAACCGCGCCTGAACCACCTCCGCCTCCGCCGTAGGATGAATATGCTTGTGATGCAACGACGCGCGTTCCTGTGCAGGTTTTGGGAACTTTTACATCTTCGTAATAATATGAATATTTATAGTTGCCGCAATAACCACAATCATAACGGTTTGCGCAACAACAATTGTTGCTCATTTCCCAGGTGCCGGTTGTATAACTGCACATGCAAGCCGTGCGTGTTGTTGAACAATCATAATTATAGCTTTCTGTCCTGTTTGCGGATGTCATTTTTAAATTCCCCTTTCCGCCCGCGCCTCCTGCGCCGATTAAGCTTGTTATGCTGAATTCTCTTGTGTATTTTGATATTGCAACGTTAAACGAGCCCGAGTTTTCCTGCGCTTTTGAATTTTTGTTATAAATTAATCCATCCATGCAATATTTTCCTGCAGGACATGGTTTGCAATTGCTCAAACCATCACTGTAACTTCCTGTCGGGCATCTTGTGTCTGAGCAAACCCCATCAATCAAAGGAAAACCCTCGTTGCATTTTGTACATTTTTTTGCTCCGCAGCTGATACACTGAGCGCTTCTTGTGTTGCAGTTTTCGCAATCGCAAGTGCCGATATTTTTATATTGATTTCCTGTGCAAATTTTTTCGCAGGTTAAACAGGCGTTTTTCGTGCAAACCTGACAATCATCATTGAACCATTTATTGCATTCTGTTGCCGAATAAACCGACATTGTTGTATCAACTTTAATCATTTGGTGTGCTTTTTTGCTTATCACAGGACTTAATGCTGCAAAAATTATTGAAATAACCAACAATGAAAGCACTAATTCAATCATCGAAAAAGCTTTCAGCCATTTTGGCAATTTAAGCTTCAAAAAATTTGTAATTTTTTTCATTTAAACTTCCTTTATCATGTAGTCATACAAAAGATTATTCTTATTTATTCCATACGTATGGAATATTTTATTATAAAATAACATTATTATTTATTTAATGCAAGAGAGAGATTTAAAATTATATAAGACGGTTGGCAAAATTCTTAAACAAAAACGAAAAGAAAAAGGTTTAAAGTTCACTATTTTTTGTTATGAAAACGATATCGCTACATCTTCTTTAAACTTAATTGAAAACGGAGCTTCTCAGGCTTATTTTTCAAAAATTGCAAAAGTGGCAAAGGCTCTTGGTATGAGCTTTGAAGAATTTGGCAGAATTTTGGATGAAGAACTCGGTGAGAATTTTTTTTCAACAAAAGAAGAATGAAATGTTAAGTTTTGTTAAGAAAAAGAATAATTAAACGCAATTTCTAAATCAAAAAATACTTTATTATATTGTAAGGTTAGTTTAAAAATTAAAAATTTAGGAGTGTGTATTATGGGCTGGGTCCTATTAACGCTTAGGAAAGCCGAGTTGGTGGCAAGTACTAACGACAGAAATTTAAAAATCTTAAGGCTCAAACAAGAACTTGACAGTTTAACAAGTTTTTCAACAGCAATAGCAGACGGTTATATTACACCGAATGAAATTGCATCAATCAGAACAAGCTTGTTTGGCGATGCTATGGATTTTATGTACAATTCTACAGAATCCGCAGACGCGGTTGCTCAAGAACAAACGTCTTATTATACCGATATGTACGGTAATTTGACAGAAGAGCAATATTACAATAATCCCGATATTGCATCTAAAGCTCAATTATATTACAAAGACGGCGAGCTTGATTATGATTCAATTTACAACAATTTCCTTGAAGAAAATTTAAAAGAATATGCAGCAGAATATTATCAACCTCTTTTAAATGAAAAGCAAAAAGAAATTGAAAACCAAAAATTACAAGAAGAAACTTTATTAAAATCCGAAGAAGCTGAATTACAGCAATTAGACGGAGCAATATCTCAACAAATTGAACAAAATACAATACATTTAAGCTAAAATAAATAACTCTCTCAAATCCTAAATAAACTATAACCTTAAAAAATCGCTCGTTAAATAAAAACGAGCTTTTTTTTGCAAAAAAAATTAATTTATGTTAATATTAGTTTAAAAAATTTAATAATTTTAAATTTTGTAAATTTATGAATAAGTAAGGAAGAAAAATGACCAAAGACATCCAGGGCGAACAAACTGACTCCAAGCAAAAAATCCTTGTTGTTGATGACGAAGCAAGTATTAGAAGAATTTTAGAAACACGCCTTAAAATGGCAGGCTACAGCGTAGTTACCGCAGAAGACGGCGAAGAAGCCGTTGAGTTATTTAACAAAACAAACCCTGATATCGTTATTTTAGACGTTATGATGCCTAAAATGGACGGTTACGGCGTAACAAGAGAAATCAGACGTGTAAGCGACATTCCGATTATTATTTTAACGGCACTCGGTGATGTTTCCGAAAGAATTACGGGTTTGGAATTAGGTGCTGATGATTATGTTATTAAACCATTCAGCCCAAAAGAACTTGAAGCAAGGGTTAAAGCGGTTTTAAGAAGAACTGTAAGCAAAGATATTACAATTCCTGCAGGGAAAACAACCAAAAATGTTATTACTACGGGAAATATTAAAATTGATACCGCAAGACGTCAAGTTTATCGCAAAAATGAAAGAATTCGCTTAACAGGCATGGAATTCAGCCTTCTTGAGCTTTTAGTCAATAATTCGGGAACTGCATATTCAAGAAATGAAATCCTGCAGCATGTCTGGGCTTATCCGCCTGATCATCGAATTGATACAAGAGTTGTTGATGTTCATATTTCAAGATTGCGCTCAAAACTCGAAACAGATCCTGCTAACCCTGAGCTTATCTTAACGGCTCGCGGAATCGGATATATGTTTCAAAGAATCGGTTAGTTAAATATGAAAATTGATTTAATAAAAAGAACAAACTCCAATTATAAGAAAAAAATCCTTATAATTGGAGTTTTTCATGGAGATGAGCCGCAGGGGGAATATTTTATTAATTCTTACTTGAAGAATAACTCTTCTGTTGATTGTACAGAAACTTTTAAAAACGAAGTTTATTATATTCCGCGGTTAAATCAAAATGATTCAAGAAAAAATAAAAACGGTGTTGATTTGAACCGTAATTTTCCAACAAAAAATTGGGTAAAAAGCAATAAATCAAAAGAAGAAGACAACTATTTTTCAGGAGATGAACCAAAAAGCGAAGAAGAGGTAATATTTTTGGTTGATTTGATTGATAAAAACATCTTTGATGCAATTATAACAATCCATTCACCTTATAAGGTTATTAATTATGACGGTCCTGCTGAGGTTTTAGCAAAAGAAATTCAAAAATTTTTAAATTACAAAACAACTTCGGACATCGGTTATCCTACTCCGGGCAGTTTTGGAACATACTGCGGAGTTGAGCGTGCAATTCCGACAATTACGATTGAAATTGATGAAGAAGAAGATATTGAAGAATTGAATAAAAAATTCTCAAATCTTTTTGAATTTTTAGAAAATGAGTACTAATAACTCTCCTGCTGGTTTTCTTCATCTTCTCTTAAAGAAGAAAGGTCGTAGTTGTACGTGCAGTCAAAGTCTTCGGGAAGTTTGTCATTATCCGGCCAAATTGTTGACTCATCAAATCTGACAGAATCAAGATTTTCACTTGTTGAAAAATCGCTGTCGGATAAATCTGCTTCGCAAAAGTTAGCGCCTGCCATATCTGCTTCTGAAAAGTTGCAGAAATTAGCTGTAGAATAGTTAAAGCTTGCGCTGTTTAAAATTGCTCCTTGAAAATTACATTCAGAAACATTTGCTCTTGAAAAATCAACACCCGTTAAATCGCAATCAGTAAAATTAACATTAACAAGATTTGCTTCCATAAAAGATGTTCCTGATAAATCGATATTTGAAAAATCAGTATTTTCAAAATTATTATGCGAAAAATCGGCTTCTGAAATCTCTATTTCGTCATTTGAGTTTTTGTAATTTAAAAATTCATCATAATCATTTAAAATTAGTTCTATAAGGTTTTCTTTTAACATTTTAAATTTCCTTAAATTTTTATATAATTCCTGTTTGCTGTGCCAACAAAACGGCTTGTGTGCGGTTTTTGACTTTTAATTTGCGGTAAATACTGTTTAGGTGGGTTTTTACCGTAACTTCTCTGACAAAAAGCTTGTCTGCTATTTGTAAGTTTGTTTCACCTTTAGCAACAAATGATAAAATTTCTTTTTCTCTTGAAGTTAAAGAGCCTAAATCGTTATCTTTTACAAAAGGCAAAGGGTTTATGGTTTTTGTATCTTTATTCCACATTGAGCGTCTTAATAACGCTTCAATTCTGGCTAAAAGGTTAGGCAAAACGAAAGGTTTTACTATATAGTCGTCTGCGCCGAACTTTAGACCCGAAATTTGTTTATTTGCTTCTGTTACAGAAGTTAACATAATTATCGGAATTTTTGAAATTTTTTCGTTTTTGCGTATTGCGCGCAAGGTTTCCCAGCCGTCTAAATTAGGCATAACAACATCTAAAAGAATAAGGTCAAAAGAATCATCTTCATCAAGCAATTTTAACCCGGTCAAGCCGTCTGTTGCGCATTTAACCTCATAACCATACATTGGAAGTGCATCTTCCATTAATTTCGGGTTGTCATCGATTATTAAAATTTTAGCCAGTGAATCCATATTGTTGTTTTAATTTATTAAGTTTTCTCTAATCGTCTTGATTGCTGCCTGTGTTCTGTCTTCAACATTCATTTTTTGTAAAATTGAACAAACGTGAACCTTTGTTGTGTTGATTGAAATTTTGAGTTTTTTAGCAATTTGTGAATTATTGTTTCCGCTTGCTAATAATATTAATACTCTTTTTTCTTGTTGAGTCAAGTTGTAACAATCTTTAATTGTTAAGGTGTGGTTTTTTTCTTGATTTTCCTTATTATCATTTAAATCATCTTTACTTTCAAGGTTTGAATTGTTTTTTGAATTGTAATTTAAAACAAATTGTGCAACCGTTGAATCAAAATATAATGAACCATTCAGAACATCTTTTATAACATTGATTAATTTGTCAGGTTTTATATCTTTTGTGCAATATGCATTTATTCCTGCCTCAAGACATTGTTGAACTTCATCTTTTTCTTGATGGGATGTAAGAATTATTATTTTGGCTTTTTCGTTGAATTTTTTAATTTCTTTGCTTGTTTCAATTCCGTTTAAATCAGGCAGACCTAAATCCATGATTATTAAATCAATTTTGTTTTTTTTAATAATTTCAAAAGCACACTTAGAACTTTCCGCTTCAAAAATTTTATTTATAAAATCAAGATTTGATAATGATGTCTTGAGTGCAAATGACGTCAAGGCATGGTCTTCAACAATTAATACATTGCTTTTTTTATCCATCATAAATTTATTATAAATTAACTTAATAATAAATTGCAATATTTTTCGATTTTTGTTAAGTTAAAAGAATAGGAGAAATTATGATTACAATTAAAGATGTTGAACATGTTGCAAAGCTTGCAAGATTGGAATTATCAGAAGAAGAAAAAATATTATACACAGGTCAATTAGGCGATGTTTTAAAACATGTTGAAAAGATGAACGAAGTGGATACAACGGGGGTTGAGCCTATGAATCATCCGATTCATTTTTCTAATGTTTACAGGGAAGATAAAAAGATTTACGAAAACACAAGAGAAGAATTAATGAGTAATGGTCCTGATGTCGAGGGCGATTATTTTAAAGTTCCTAAGATTAATTAAGACTTAAAAGAGGTTATTTTGACAAAATATATTTTTATAACAGGCGGTGTCGTAAGTTCCTTGGGGAAAGGAATTGTAGCCGCCTCTTTGGGCAGGCTTTTGGTTTCAAGAGGATACAAGGTTTCCGTACAAAAATTTGACCCTTATATCAATGTTGACCCGGGAACAATGAGCCCATACCAGCATGGGGAAGTTTTTGTATGTGATGACGGGGCTGAAACCGACCTTGATCTTGGGCATTATGAAAGATTTATTGATACGAATTTAGCTCAAATTAATAATGTAACCTCGGGAAGTGTTTATCAAACCGTTATTGAAAAAGAACGCAGGGGCGAATATTTGGGTGCTACCGTTCAGATGATTCCTCATATCACGGGAGAAATTAAATCAAGATTATTAAAAGCAAAAGAAAAAGACAAACCTGATATCTTAATTGCTGAAATCGGCGGCACAATCGGAGATATAGAGGGTCTGCCTTTTATTGAATCAATCCGTCAGTTCCGCTCTGAAGCAGGTTTTCAAAATTCTATGTCGATTCATGTTACTCTTTTGCCATATTTACCTACTTCGGGCGAACTTAAAACAAAACCCTCGCAACACAGTGTTAATGTTTTAAGAAGCTATGGAATCCAGCCTGAAATGCTTGTTTTAAGAACACAAGTACCTGTTTCAAAAAATGAAAAAGATAAACTTGCGCTGTTTTGTTCGGTTGATAAAGATAATGTAATTGAATGCAAGGATATGTCATCAATTTATGAAGTGCCATTATACCTTGAAAAACAAGGAATCACAAAACAGGTTTTAAAAATTTTGAATCTGGAAGATAAACCTTGCAATATTTCTGATTGGGAAAAAATGGTTTATAATATTAAAAACCCGAAAAGCGAACTTACAATTGCACTTGCAGGTAAATACACAGAATTGAACGATGCTTATATTTCCGTTGTTGAAAGTTTAAAGCATGCGGGGTTTGAAAATTCTGTTAAAATTAACATAAAATGGATAGCATCAGAAGATATTCAAACAACAAAAGAAGTTAAAAAACACCTTGAAGATGTCGATGCGCTTGTTGTACCGGGCGGGTTTGGAGTTAGGGGGATTGAGGGTAAATTAAAAGTTGTTCAATATGCAAGGGAAAATAATCTTCCCTATCTCGGGTTGTGTCTTGGGATGCAATGTGCTGTAATTGAATTTGCAAGAAATGTTGCGGGTTTAAAACAGGCTAATTCAACAGAATTTGATAAATTTACACCCGATAAAGTTGTTGATTTAATGGAAAATCAAAAAAATATTGCGGGATATGGTGCGACAATGCGCCTTGGAGCATATCCTTGCAAAATTGAAAAAGATACTCTGGCTCATTCTTTATATAAAACCGATTTGATTTCAGAACGTCACAGACACAGGTTTGAATTTAATAATGAATATAAAGAGCTTTTGGAAAATAAAGGGCTTGTAATTTCAGGCAAAAGTCCTGATGGATTGCTTGCAGAAATTGTTGAAAATCCTAAGTGTGATTATTTTATCGCGGTTCAATTCCATCCCGAGTTCAAATCCCGTCCGCAAAATCCGCATCCGTTGTTCAGGGGTTTGGTTGAAGCAGCGATTAAACACAATTTAAAAAAAAGAAAAAGATTAATCAGTCGACATTAAATCAACAACAACACTACGCCAATAAGCTCTTTTTGTTTTTGGCGGAATTTGGAGTTGTTTTATGTGCTCAAGGTTTAATTTTTCAAATTTTTCCAAAGATGAAATATTTAAATTAATGCTGTATTGTGCATAAATTTTACCGACTCTTTTTAAATTTTTGGCATCAAAATTTACAGTTTCATATAAATCCGCATTGGAAACATAGGTAAGTTCAGGCATTGAAATGTCCTCGGCAAAATCCGCGTTTAATTTTCCTATTTTTTCCAATTTTGGGAAAAATACCCTTTTGCTTTCAGGCATATAAATTTTGCCTGCCGCTTCAAGGCTTGGAAATTCAATATTTTTACAGTTCGGCATTTCAAGAGAACCTGAATATTCAAGCGAGGAAAGGTTAACGTTGCTTGCGCGGCTTATATCCGTTTTTTGTGCCGTTTGTAAATTGCATAAATTAAGATTATCACATTCTTTTGCGCTAAGTTTATTGACTTTTTTTAAATCAGGCAGATAAATATCATTAAATCCGCCAATTACAAGCTCGCCCTCTATTGTTTCGACATTTTCAAGAAATTTATTAATATCATCCGAAGTAAAATCGCAGCCGTATTTATTGACATATTTTACAAAATTCATATCTCCTGAAATTATCTTTTTGCCGCTTGCGCGGTCTTTTCTGATATCGATATCAAAGTCTTCTAATTGAATCGGCAGATTAAATTTGTTTTTGGCTTTTACTAAAGCTTTTTTGCCGAAAATTTCTTTAAGCTCACCAAGTTTAAATGTCGCTTCGTTTGTTGTTTCGTTGAATTTTGCCCCGAAATTTAAATTTCCAAGATTTAGTGAATCTTGATTCAGGGTTTTTAGTTTCAGGTTTGAAAAATTGTTTTTGCTGCCAAAAGCTGCTTTAGAAAGCGGTTTTTGGGAAAAAATATTTAGTTTTTTGATGTTCATTTAATTACCTAACTGCTGAATAATTCGCTTGAAAGATAACGCTCGCCTGTATCGGGGAAAATTACTGCGATGTTTTTATCTTCGTTTTCTTCTTTTTGGGCTTCGACAACTGCTGCAAATAGCGCAGCGCCTGATGAAATCCCGGCTAAAATCCCTTCTTTTCGGGCTAAAGCGCGGCTAAATCCGAAAGCATCGTCATCTTCTACAGTTATTATATTCTGACAAAAATTTAAGTCAAGCGTTTTTGGGATAAATCCTGCGCCGATTCCTTGAATTTTGTGTGCTCCTGCGGGTTTTCCTGAAATAACTGCACTTGAGTGCGGTTCAACGGCAATAATTTTAATATTTTCATTTTGCTCTTTTAAATATTTTGCGCAGCCCGATAAAGTTCCGCCCGTTCCAACGGCGCTTATAAAAATATCAACTTTACCATCCATATCCTGATAAATTTCAGGCCCTGTTGTAAGGTAGTGGATTTCAGGGTTTGCAGGATTTTCAAATTGTGAAGGGATAAATGAATCAGGGGTTTTTTGTGCCAATTCCTGTGCTTTTTCAATTGCTCCTTTCATACCTTTATTCCCTTGTGTTAAAACAATTTCAGCACCATAAGCACTTAAAAGTTTTCTTCTTTCTATGCTCATTGTTTCAGGCATTGTCAAAATTATTTTGTAGCCTAAATTAGCGCAGATTGCCGCTAACCCGATTCCTGTATTTCCGCTTGTGGGTTCAATTATTGTTGAATTTTCTTTTAAGATTCCTTTATTTATTGCAGCTTGTATCATATTCATTGCAACCCTGTCTTTGATGCTCCCTGCGGGGTTAAAGCATTCAAGCTTTGCAAAAATATTTGCTTTTAAATTAAATTCTTTTTTTATTTTTTTTAATTCAAACAAAGGAGTCTTGCCTATTAAATCAAAATAATTATTAATTAATGTCATTTTCTACCTCGCTATTTGTATTTGTGTTGTTTTCTTGAATTTGTGTTTCGTCATTTTTTGTTTTGTTTCCGACGTTGTAGAGTTTGATTTTCGAAAACGCATCTTTTAAAATTGTTTCTTTTGTTATTGGTTTGTCGGAATTGATAATTTTTCCCAAGCCTGTTTTGACTTTTTCGTTAAGTTTATCGTTTTCTTGAATTTTTTTTGAAATGGCTTGTTTTGCTAATTCTTGCCGGTCTTTTATGTAGTTGCTGCTGATAAGTTTTGCTTCTTCCATTTCTTCTTCCAGAGCAAGCCATTTAAACGATTTTACAAGCTTTAACGGTTTATTAACATCGCCGTTTAGAACAATCTGGAATTTTGTTGCATTGTCGTCTGAATGTTTTGCGCTAAAATCAGGAATTGCTTTATATTCTTCGTTTGATACGGTTTGTGTGAATAAAGAAAATAATGTTGCGTTTGCCATTGTTAAATTTGATGATTTTTTAACAAGATTAACAGGGTTTGCCATAGCTAAAGGTCCGAGCAAATCGCTTACGGCTGATGCAAGTCTTACTTTGACGTTTGAATCAAGAGTATTTGATATTAAATTCATGTTTCCTTTGATTAAAATACATAAAATATCACCACGCGATGTAATTGATTGAATGTTTGCAATTCCGTTATTAAAATTCAAATTTCCTCTCAATTGTTCGAAATGTGTTGAATCAATTGTTGTTATCGGATTCAGGATTGTTCCGATTGTTGTTTTGAAAAATGGATTTTCTCTTATATTTTCTGCTAAGAAAAAGTTTTCAAGTTTCGCAAAAGGACCATATTGTCCATCTGTTATTTCAAAATCAACATTTCCTTTTAAGGATTTCATCTGTTCAAGGTAATCTGTACCTTTTAATGAAATATCTGCATTGAATTTTAAAATTCCCGAAAGCATATTTTTCATATTTGCACATTGAACAAGCATTTTGTCGGAATTAATCTTTGCGCCGTTTAATTTTGCGCTTATTAAGCCGCTGATTAAATGAACATTTATTTTTCCGTTTAAATCTCCGTCAAAGGCGTTTGAGCTGAATTTGTCAATGGTTAGGATGTTGTTTTTGATTAATAAATTGCCTTTTGAATTTTCAAGTTCAATTTGACCTGTTTTGATTTTTTTGATGTCAAATTTTCCTTCTAGAAATAAAGGAATGGCGCTGTTTTGTGCTGAATTTGACTGCGGCAAATATTTATTTAAATTATCTAAAATTTTCATTGTTTTATCAACATCAATCATTGCCGAGTTGACGTTAAAGTTGGAAATTTTAAATATTTTAGATGGTTTTAAGTCAGCATTTAAATTTGAATTTATAATTGAAGAATTTAAATTAATTTCTTTTGCATCCAGTTTTAGGGTTTTGTTTGAAAGATTTAAATCAATATTTTTGACATTTGTAAGTAATTCAGGGATTTTTATTTCATAAGCTTTTAAATTTCCTCTGTAATTTAAGTCGTCAAATGAGCCGTTAGCGATTATTTTGCCTTTTGTTTTGAATGTTGATTTTTTAAATAATGCAATATTTCCGCTTAATTCTTGAGGAATATTTAATCTCAAAAGGTTTAAATGATTTCCCTCAATTACCGCACTTAATTCTATAAGCTGTTTTGCTCCTGTTATATTTTGAGCTAAATTATTGCTAAAATCTTGATTCAGTGCTTTATTTGGTTTTTTATAAAGCCCTGTATTGCTTAATTTTATTTTGTTTCCTTTTATTTTGACGTCTGCTTGGATTAAACTCTGTGCGTTTTGAAGAGCGGTTAAATTAACAGGTGTTATGAAATTATTTTTGTTGTTTTGAATTTGCGCTATGATATTTTGTTCTTTTTCATTCCCTTTCATTGAAATCTTTAAAGGAATATTTCCGGCGGAAACAAAATAGCTTGAAATTTCTCTGCCCAGCGTTTGTTTTATATTGTTTGTCGTGATAAATC
>CAPYQR010000025.1 GCA_948742005.1 uncultured bacterium | reverse complement strand
GGATATGGCTGATTAAAATCAGGGCGTTGTGCGGGGATTTGTCTTGATTTATTATTGAATTTTGAATAACATCTTGTCCGATATCAATAATTCCTGTTCCTGCATCAAGAATTATCAATTGTTTTCCGCATTGAACCTCAACACAGGAGGTATTTCCGCCGTATTTCAAAAAATTTTGCTTTGCTTTAGGGTATGAGCCCCTGACACCTCTGAATTTAACGCTGAATTTGTTCATTATAGTTTTTATCTTTTTCGCTTCCTTCTAAAATTAAATAATTTTTATGATTTAATTTGTTTTTATCTTTTATATTATCCAATTTTGTTGAAATAAAATCAAGCTTTACTTTTATTTTGTCTTTGTGATTAACAATTTTAACCAATCTGTATGCCATAGGATAAGTGACAAGCGAGGGTGTGGAAACATATAGTATATTTTGTTTTTCCCTTTTGGTGATTTTTGCGCTATGATAATGACCCGAAAAAACAATTATGGGATTGTTAAATTTTTCTAAAAGTTCAATAACTTCGCTTGAATTAATGAGTTCGTGTCCTTTTGATAAATACGGTTCAATAACAGGATGATGCATGCAAAGAAGAATGATTTTGTCTTTGTTGTTTTCAAGTTCGTTTTTTAAAAAATCCAGTTGGATTTTATCAAGAAAGCCTTGCGCAGTGTCATTATTTTTAATTGTACTGTCTAAAATAATTAATCTGTAATCTTTTTTTGGTGTCAGCGCATAATATGTATCGTTATAAGTAAAATCAGGCTTTAGTTTTTTATTGATATCCAAGACTTCTTCTTTTTTTTTCCTATAAAAATCATGGTTTCCAAAAGCTATAAAATATTGCGGTTTTAGATTTTTTGCTATTGAATGAAAGTTTTTAAAATTTTTTCTGTTGGAATGATTAACTAAATCCCCTGAAAAAAGAACAAAATCGACTTTATTTTTTTTGTTCAACAGGTTTATATTATCCACAGCATCAGCCAGCAATGCTTTTGATTGAGATATATCATAATAAGATGATTTATCATAATCTCCTGTATGTGTGTCTGAAATATGTATAAAATTCAAGCTTGAGCATGGAATTATATTGTTAAACAACAAAAATGCCCATGCGCAGAATAATAAAATTATTGCGCTTGAGCATGATAGCATAAATTTTTTTTTATATATTTTCATTTGTTGATTTAGGTTTTTTTAGTCTTTTTTCTTCTTGTTTTTGAAGTTTTTTAATTTGTTTTTCTTCTTTTTTAAGTTTTAGGTTTTCTTTTATTTGTTTTTGTTTTTCTTCCCTTTGTTGAAGTTTTTGAAGTCTTTTTGTTTGATATTCTTCAAATCGCTGTTTGATAGTTTTTTTGTTTGAATTATCGTATTTTTTCAGTTCTTTTTCTGTTGCTTTTGCTTCTTTTGTAAGGTTTTCTATCTTTTTTTCTTTATATTTAGTCGATTTTGCGTGTTTTTTGTTGAAAGTGTAAGTTAAAACCCTGTCTTTTTCATTTCCTGATAAAGTTGAATATGAAATAACGTTTTGTCTGTTTTTTTCTTTAACTTCATCTAACCTTGTCGGAATAAAATCAAATTCATATTTTACTCTGTCTTTGTAATTTGTTATTTTAATGTGGCGAAACGCCATTGGATAAGTAACAAGTGCAGGGCTTGAAACAAAAATAATGTTTCCGACAACATTGATTCTTGCCGCATGGTAATGACCCGAGATGACTATAATCGGGTTTTTATATTTAGCAAGTATTTGATTCATTGCATTTGCGTTAAACATCGCATGTTCTTGCGATATAAAAGGCTCAACGCTTGGATGATGAAGCGCTATTAAGACGACCTTATCTTTGTTGGCTTCTAATTCTCTGTCAAGGAAATCCAGTTGTTCTTGGCTTAATTCCCCGTTTGCGGTTGTAATATTTTTCATAACAGCATCAAGAACGATTATTCTATAATCGGTTTTGGGGGTAAAAGCGTAGTAAGTATTGTCAAAAATATAATTAGGATTATAATGTTTGACTGCTTTTAGAGCTTCGCTTTTTGGAACATTGTAAAAATCATGGTTTCCGAAAGTATTTAATGACGGATATTTGGATTTTGACAATAATCTGTAAAATGCTTCATAATTAGAACTTGTAGCGCTGTCTACCATATCGCCCGTAAACATTATGAAGTCTAAGCCTTTTATTTGATTAATTTGTTCAATTGCATCTTTTAATAATGCCTGTGAAGAACCCAGTGCTTTATATGCTGTATCTTCTCTGTCCGTGCTTATGTGAGTGTCTGTTAATTGAACAAAATCAAGCGTCATGTTTCTGAATGAAAATGCATTTGCACTTGAAAACATGAACATTAAAGTGAAAAGAATAGATAAAATTATTTTTTTACTAAATAATTTTATCTTATTTGTGTTTTTAAAATATTTATTTTCCATTGACCAATAACTCTAGCTTATCTAATAATTCCTGATAATTTTTATAAAATTCCCAGCCTCTTGCTTTCATAGCATAAATCAAAACTAAAGGCAAGTTTAGTGCTTCTTGGGTTTTTAATTTTTCTTTATAATCTTTTTCAAAATCACACCCTAATCTTAATGTCCAATTCGGGTCACCCGATGTGCCCGGGGTGTTATAGACTTCATTAATTCCGAAGAAATCAGTAAAGAAAATTTGAATATTTTCGGCTTTACTTGCAAAGCATTCAACAAGTTTCATAAAAGCGAAGAATTTTTCATCTACATACATTTTATGCCAAATTTCATCTTTGTTGCCAAATTCCGAGCACAAGTCTTCGATTAAATTTTTAATATATGGGTTGGCTTCTTCTGTGTTAACAAGTTTAGATGCCCACATTCTGATTGGTTCGTTATCATGCGTTCCAACCATTACCCATGATTCGGCTGTAATATTTTTGCATCTGTACGGATGGTTTTCTTCTTGTGCTACAACAAATTGCACAAGTTTCATTCCTTGAAGCGCGTATTTTTTCATAACCTGAACAACAGGATAGGTTAGCGTTCCAAGGTCTTCTGCAATTATTGAATTTTTATCCAATCCTGCTTCATAGGCTGAAGCTATAACTATTTTTTCAATCATTCTGCCATAGAGTGAGATTTGTTCGTCTGATAAATTATCAATCCATTTTTCATCGTCAGGCGTTACAAATTTACCCTCAATCGGGGTTTTGTTGATGTTTTCTTCTTTTGCAATTGAAAATTTAGCTAATTCAGGATGATTCGGTGAGGAATATAATCTTCCTGCACCTTCTTCAACTTTGGGTAAATATCCTTTTTTGTAAACCCAGGGGTCAATTAAGCCTACGGTGTGGTCAATTCTGACTCCGCCGGGATTTTCTTTAAACATTTTTGTGTATAATTTTTTAAGCAAAATTCCTGCTTCGCCTAAAGACCCGTCTTTATTGAAAAGTTTATCAGGGTTTACTACGCTGAAGCCCCAGGCTTGACCATCTTCTGAAAAATAATCAGGCGGACAGCCGAGACACCAGCCTTCTAAAAATAATGATTGATAAGCCCAATTGTCTCTGTCGGAAAACGCTACTTGCCTGTCGGCTATTAGTTTTAAACCTAATTTTTTAGCATATTCAAGGGTCTGGTCGCTTTGTTTTTGAACAATAAATTGTTCAAGTTTGTATTTTTCAATTACATCAAAGTATTTTTTTGTGATGTCTTTAATTCTTTTTTCTGCAATTTTAGCTTCAATTTTACCAAACAGGTGTTTGTCTGTTTCGTTTTGCCATTGAGGCCAGTAGTCTGATTTTTATAAAATTCATTAGAAGCAAGATTTAAATTTTCCGTTGCGTATACATAAGCGGCTTTATTTACGTTTTTGTCGGGATTATATTCTACAATTTTTTCAAGAGTTTTTTCGCTTAAAATTTTATCCCATTTCGAGGTTGTTAATTCTTTTAAATTAATAAAAAGAGGGTTTTTGGAAAAAACAGTTCCCGTGTATGGAGAAGAATCGCTTAATTTTGTTTTTCCGCAAGGTCCTAATTGAATCGCATTAAATACACCATGTGCAAAATCAAAAACTCTTTTAGCGCCCTGTGAATTATACGTTCCAAAGCCTGTGTTTTCGTCTTTTTCAGATGGAAAACTTACGCCTTGTAAAATTAATGCCATATTTTTTTTGCCAAGAGCTTTTAGCGCTTCTTGAATTGTTTTTTTGTATTCTGTTGAAAACACTTGCTGCGTTTCTTCTAATAACATTTAAACCTCTCTCCTTTTGTATTTTTATAATTTATAATATGCAATATTTTATAACATGGCTAATAATTTGTTAACCCCCTTGATTGCAGATATTGCCGCACCTGGTTCAAAGACGATTGGACAATACGCGTTATTCTGGAATTTGACAAGCCGACCATTGAGGCGATTTGCTTTACTTGCAAGTTGCGGTAAAAACGATATTCGACAATTGTCCTGTCTTTTCTGGGGAGTTTTGCGATTGCTTCTTTAATTAATTTACTCAATTCTGTAATTTCTGCTTTTTCATCGGGTGTTGCAGAGGTGTCTTTTATAAAATCAAAGGGCGAATCATTATCAGAGCTTGCTGCCATGATTGAATCTATTGATAAAATTGTTTTATATACGGCTTCTCTTACTTTTTGCGGAGAAACATCAAGCGTTGATTGGCTTTCTGTATATTCATCATCTCCTAATTCACCGTCTTCTTTTTTGTGTTTGAGGGTGTACCATTTGTATCTGTTTCTTAATTCGTTTCTGATTGCCCAGCGGACTGCTGTTGCTATATAGGAGGAATTATAATGTGTTAACTGCTCGTCTGTTTTATCTTTAAATAATGCTTGAAGCGCAATAATTCCGATTGAAACAAGTTCTTCACAATCCAACATGTGGGAGGGGATTCTCCTGTATTCAGCTTTTGCGACTTTTTGAATAATGTCTATATAATCTTTTAATTTGTTAGATTGCAAATTTGCTACCATAATATACTAATATCCATATAAAAATTTTACTATCTAAGTTCAAATAATGCAAATTTAAATTATTTTCCACATTTTTTCCTTAATTTATCTCTATCTAAAGTATAAAGTTTATTAACTAATGTATAAAATTGTTAAAAAAAACTTCAGTTTTTAATTTTTGTGCCGATATGTTATTATATAATATACGGCACAGGATTGGGTATTTATGAGTAAAGCAGAAAAAGTTAATGCACAAAACGATAAAAAAGCTTCAATTTATACAAGAAGCATAAATTTACTGGAAGACGATTCGCTTGATGAAATATTTGCACTTAATTTAGGAGATTTTTTCTGTGAACATTTAATTAATCCTGAATTTGCAAGCAAAATTTCAAAAAAAGCAAAAGAAAAAGACAAAAAAGAAAGCCTCAAAGACCAGCTAAACGAGCTTATTGCAATTTATTCAATTGATAATACTTTAAGTTTATTGGGTTTTGAAAAAAACCAGGATTTTGTAATTTATAATTCAATAGCAAAAACAATTAAATTAATGTTGAATCTTGTTGAATGTAATATTTTCTTAAAGAAAAAAGATTCGCCATTAACGCATGTCGGTTCATCAGACGAAGAAATATCAGACAAAAATATAACAGATTATATAAAACAAGTCATGGAATCTGAATCTGAGCAAGTCTTTAATAATGACGAAATGCAAATCAGCCTTTTTCCAATGAAAAATAATTTTGAATGTATAGGTGTTATTGAAATAATAAGGAAAATCGAAAGACCGCTTGAATTTGAATATGCTGACTTAATTCAAAACATGGCGGGATTATTTGTAACATCATTAGGGATTCAAAAATTAATCGATGAAGTTAAAAGGCTGCTTCAAAAGCCTAATGTTTCAATAACCGAGCTTCAAAATCTCCGTGCAAAATTAACTTCAATTATCGGTGATTTGGGAGACCAACAGCAATCTTTTGTTGAAAAACTGGCGTATGCTGTTGACCTTAAAGGGCAATATAAACGTTCACATTCTAATGAGTGCGCTAATTTATCGCGCGAAATTTGTGAACATCTTGGCTTAAATGAAAAAACAACAGATTTGATTTATTATGCAGGATTATTGCAAAACATAGGAAAAATTACATTAAGCGAAGAATTGTTTACTAAAAAAGACAAATTAACCGACCTTGAATGGGAAAAATTAAAATCGACACCTAATGTCGGGGTTGATTTGTTGATGAATATCAATTTTATGTCCGAGGTTGTTCCTTATATAAATTATCAACAGGAACGCTACAACGGAAAAGGTTACCCTGAAGGTTTAAGAGGCAATTCAATTCCTCTTGGTTCTAGAATAATTGCGCTTGCAGGAGCATATTGTGCTTTGACACAGGACAGGGCGCACAGAAAAGCATTGAGTAATAATGAAGCGTTGGAAATTTTAAAACAAGAATCGGGAATCAAGTGGGATCCTAATATTGTTGAAGTTTTGATTGAAATTAAATCTGAAAAAGCTTAGTTATTTATTGTTTAAATTCAGGTCTTTGTTCAAAAAGAGTCGGATACACCTTGATAAAGTCATCCAGATTTCTGTAAAATGCTTCAAAATCAGGCGAAGTTCCTTTTTTGTAAGGGGTGCTTGTGATTTTGTAATGGTGAAAAATAGCGCGTTCCAAAATTGCCATAACAGATTCGCTTCCGCGGTAATATGGCTGTTCTTGATTAAACAGCCAGCGCATTGTTGCTGTTTTTTCCAAAATTGTTTCAAGAGATGGGTTTTTGGTATTTATTAATTCTTCATAAACTTCTTGAACATAACAAAGGTTGCTTTTATCGCTGTTTGTATGACCGTATCTTATTGAAACGCTGTCGTTTGAGGCAAATATTTCAACCGTGTTTGCGTTTTTGTATTTTTCGGGCGGAGTTATTTTCAAGCTTTCAAGTCTTTGTGAGTTTAATCTTTCTTTATATTTATCAAAATATTCCTCCCCTCTTGAATCTTGACGAATTACAAAAGAGGAAAAACCGAAGCTTCTTTTGTCTCCGAATCGCACGTTTTTGTTGATTTTGTTAACATTATTTTCGATGTTTTTAATAATCGTTTCAAAATCCTCAAGCCCCATGATTTCTGAAGTTTCCAAAGCGCAATCGCACATTTTTTTTGCCCAGGCGGGATTGTTTGTCCTATACCAGCACATACGGATAAAAAAGACATCGGGATTTATTTTTTTATTTGAAAATAAATCACTGATTTTGACATTTGATTTTAAAACGCCCAGCTCTTCGCTTTTTGGGGAATATAACAATTTACGCGGGTCGTAGTTATCGTTATTTATGTCATAAATTATTTCCTCACGTTTAGAACTTTCGGAAATATTTTTTTTATTTTCTATATTTATGTTGATTATTTTATTTTTATGGGTTGTATTTGTAATCATTTTATTAATTTAGCGGTAAATTGTGTTTACGGGCAAATTTTTTATAGTAGTTAGCACATTTTATCCAAGCAGGAGCTTGAACGCCATTTCCATAATAACAGTCTATAAAACGCAAATCTTTCGGGCATTCTAATTCTTTATAGTGGCGTATAGTTCCTGCTTGTTTTAAACCTTCGATAGTTGAAATATTGCTGTATGATAAATCCAAATCAACAACCCGTTGTAAAGCGCCCAAATCTTTCATATAAGGACTTGCAACAAGCGAGTGGCCAACTTCTTCTACGTTGTGCATACTTGTGAGTTTGGAATGATACAACAAACAGTGCTCGCAAATACTTGTTACATGTTGGAATAAGGAGTCTTCATCTATTCCTGATTTTTCTATTAATTCAATATCTCTTTTTGAAGGGTCGTAACTGTAGATACATATTGTGTTGTCTGCTTTATTTATTTTAGGCTTGCAGCCTAATAATTCAAACATTTCCATTGCTTCTTCCACTGTTAAATTGTATTTGAATTTATGTTTTGATGAAAATGAAACAGTGTCTTGTTTTAGAGGGTTTATTGAATTTATGTTTGGCTCTGATTTTTTAAATTGAATTTTACTGCCGGTTTTTGTCAGTGGTTTTGTTGTATAGAATTTATTATTTGTAAGCTGCTGCAATTTCATCTGTTTGTTGTGCCTTTCAAAACATTGTATTGTTTATAAACATGTGAAAAAAAATTTTTGCTATTTATTTAGATAATTTTTTTATTAAATTTGTTTTGAGCTTTTTCAATTCCCTCTTTTATCCAGCAATCCACTAAATCAAGAGCAATTGAGCTCATTTTTTTAATCTTTTCAAGTTCAATATTGCTAAAATTTCCCAAAACAAAACTATCAATAGGAACATTTTCAGGAACAGGGCCAACACCGACTTTTAGTCTGTCAAAAACATCGCTGCCCAAGCATTTGATGATTGATTTAATTCCGTTATGTCCGCCAAATGATCCGTTTTTTTTCAAACGAAATGTTCCAAATTCAATTGTTGCATCGTCATAAATAACCAAAATGTCACTGTTTTTGAGTTTATAAAAATTCATTAATTCAATGACTGCTCTTCCTGATAAATTCATATAAGTTTTTGGAAGAAGATATAAAATATCACCTTTTTTGCCGAAAAACGAATTAAATTTATCACTTAGTGAAACCCCATGGTTTTTTAAAATTTCATCCATGATTAAAAAACCTGTGTTGTGGCGGGTTGTTTTATATTTAATTTCAGGATTTCCAAGTCCGATTAATGCTTTCATTTTAATTTTCCGATTCAAATTTTAATGTTTATTTAAATTAATCTTTGATATTTGTCTTTGTTGGTAATTTGAAAATAGTTAAAAAAAGGTTATTTGTAAAATAGCACAACAAACGGAGTAAAATCAATATTAATGAAAAATAATATTAACAATAAAAGTTCAAAGATGGTTTTAGAATTTTTAGAAAATAATAATCTTCACAAAAAAGAGTTTGCGCAAATGATTGGTGTAACCTTGTCTTACGTGTATAATTTAATAGATGAAAATGTGCCTTTTTCAACACGGTCTATAACTTTAGAACGTATTGCAACAGTCATGGATATTAATCCTGAGGATTTTCAGGAATATCAAATTCCTTCAGATGTTGTAAGTTATAGTGAAAATCTTTTAATGTTAAAAGATTTAATAAAATTTAACAAATTATCAACACTGGAATTTTTACAGATGTTTGAAAGAAAAAAAAGATTGGAACTTGTTGATATTCTTCGCGGTGCGCGTCCGATTCAAATTGATTTTATGGAATTAAAAAACATTGGCGAAGCACTGAACATGTCTAAAAAAGATTTATTTGAAATGTGGAAAAAAAGAATGATTGAATATTTGAAATCAGGCGGATTTAATATTGAAAAAAATCAAGGTTTGATTAACGCCATGTTTAATTGTGCCTGGGATGAGGTGGAGCATAACATTTAATAAAACTTTACACTTGCCCTGCTTTGCTTGACCGCGAAATATGTTCTTTATACCATTAAATTAACACAATAATTAAGGTAAAAATATGATGAAAGGTTCAACACTACACAGGTCAAGCTTAACCCGTGAAAAAATGGGAGTTTTAGCAAGCATAAGCAGAGTTGTTGATAAAAATAAACAAAAAGTTCAATCAATTAATTCTTATCAAAGAAATACCAAATCTAAAGAATTAGATTTATTATGGGGTGGTGCACAAAAAGGTATCCATAAAATTCATACCGCCGCAAAAACAGTTCATCATAAATCTCCTGCGGTTTACTTGATGATTGGTTTTATTGCGGGCGTTTTATTTATGTCTTGCATAATTTTAATTGTGTCTGTTTCATCAATTAATCCTAAACCCGAGAAAAATCGCGACAAAGCTCCGCAAGAAGCAGCTGCTCCTGCAGGCGTTGAAAGACTTGAAGAAAATAGCGCACCTGCCGGCACAACAACTTATACGGAAGAAAAATATATAATTAAATCCGGCGATACAATTAACGGAATTGCGTATCGTTATTACGGTAAATATAACGAAGCAAAAATCCAAGAAATCATGAGAATAAATAACATCACAAATCCTGCAGGATTGAAAATCGGACAGGAGTTAATTATTCCCGTTTCTCAAGAAAGATAAGAAATTAAACAATAATATAATTTCTTATTAAATTTTCAGGCAATGTTTAAAACGCAAAAATCATTTAAAACCTTATAAAAGAGGTTAAAATGAAAAAAATATTTGCAGTTTTATTGATTTATTCAACATTAATTCCTTTAGCTTTTGGCGAAGTTATTTCGGGAAAAATTAATCATGATGATATTAATTTGAAAAATAAAATTATTGATTCTAAAACCCAAAATGGAATTTCAAACGCTAAAATTTCAATCCCTGAAGCGCATTTTACTACCTATTCAGATAAAAACGGCGTCTTTCAGCTTAATGTTGATTTAAATCAGGAAACTGTTTTATTTGTTCAAAAAGACGGGTATAAGGATTTTTCTTTAACTGTTGATAAAAACGTTATAAACAGCCCCCTAAAACTTGGAATTGAAAAAACAAACCCGTTTGATTTGCAGATTACGCAAGGCTTGATTCATCTGGGGGACAATATGTTTTCTGATAACAGCGCAAACAGTACGGATTTTAGGCAAAATGCAGAAGGGGCATATTTGGCAAGAGAATTCAAACGTCCAAAAACAGGCGCAAAACAAGCAGTTGTAGTAAAAATAGGCACGGTTATCGGCTTGGATACTAAAAAGGCAAAAATGATGGGTCAAAATAAAATTGCAAAAGTATATTCAAGCCCTGCTGAAGTTTTTGTTAACGGAAATAAAATCGGGCTTTTGGATGTTAATGGGGATAATTTTGAATTTGTGATTCCAAATAGCATTTTAAAAGAAAATAATGAACTTGTGATTAAAACAGGAAGAAACCTTTTCCAGCTTGATTATGTTGATTATGATGATATTGAGCTTGCAAATGTTAGGATTGAAGTTAAATTAAAAGAATATTATGCAACAAAGTAATGTATGCTTGATATTAATTTCATAGTATAATTTTTCTATGATTAAACCAAAGCCATCAATTGATAATCTTTTTTTTGAAGATATTTTAGAAACCGAATCCAACTGGAGATTAAAACTTGATAAAAACGAAAACCCTTACGGTTGTTCGGATTATGTTATTAATACATTAAGATTAATCAATCGTAAAGAAATTTCAAATTTTTCGGGTGAAAATATTTACAAAGAAAAAATCTCATCTTTTTTTAATGTGAGATACGATAATATTTTTTTTGCAAATGATTCAAACGATGCTTTGAAATTAATTTTAGATGTATATTTGGATAAAAATGAAAAACTGCTCTCTTTGTCTTTTTTATCAAATCAACTTCTTATTTATTCAAATCTTTCAGGCGCAAATGCTGAATTGTTTGAGTTTAATGATTTTAGATTCGACTTTGATGAAATTAAAAATTATTTAAATCAAAACAAAGACATTAAAATTCTTTATTTAACAAATCCTGATTTTGAAACGGGAAGTGTTGTTTCGCCTTATGAAATTGAGCTTCTGGCTAAAATAAATTCTAAAACATTATTTATTGTTGATTTATCATATATTTTATTCGCACAGAATGTCGATATTCAAGATTATTTTAATTTAGTTCGAGAAATTGAAAACATTGTTTTTATTAAATCTTTTTCTTATGATTACGCACTTGCGGGTTTTAAAACAGCAATTATTATTGCAAACAGTAATGTGATTTTTAATATTAAAAAATTAAGAAGTACAAACTGTGTTAATGCTGCATCGCTTCATTGTCTTTATAACGCATTGAATGACAATAAACATATTGATGAAGTTATTAATAAAAATGCGCTTGCGCGGAAGTTTTTTGTACAAGAATTTGAAAAAATGCAATACAAAATCTACCCTTCGGGCGGGAATTTTGTCTTGTGTGATTTTGGTGTGCATTGCGAATTCTATTTTAACAAATTAAAGAAAAACGGTGTAATTGTTAAAAAATACCCTAAAAATTCTCCCCTTTCAAACCATTTAAGAATAACAATCCCAAAAATAAGCGGCGTCAGGTATCTTTTAGAGATATTTAAAAAACAAGAGCTTTTAATTTTTTCTTTGGATGATGTAATTTTTGAAGATGGGGAAAAATTATTAATTCCTTATGAAATATTAAAAAATCTTTCAAAAACTTATACCTTGGCAATTTCTACCACCAAAAATTCAATAGATTCAAATTTTGCTCTTTATAAAACAGGAGTTGAAAAATTTTTTACTTCAATTGTGACATATGATGATGTTAGAATGGAAAATATTAATCCTTTGCAAAAAACTCTTTCAAGCTGTCCTTATTTAAACAGACCAAAACTTTTATCAAGTCAGGTTGTGGATATTATTAATGCAAAAAATTCAAATATTGAAACTATTGCAATTATTTCAAAAAACGACGACAGTGCTTTGGCTCTTAATAATTTTAAACATTCAGGCGCTGATGAAATTTTAAAAAATAAGGAAGAATTTGACAACTATATTAAAACTTTAGTTAAGCCTGATATTGAAAGCCCATAGGGTTAGATTTGCCGCTAAGTTTATCTTCTGCAAGTTCAATTGATTTTAAAGCATTCATAATGTTTTTAAAAGATAAGCTATTATTCTCGGCACATGCTTTTGCGGCCGCATTGTCAAAAAGGGTTTCAAGAGTTCTGAATGACGAATTGTTATCAGCCAGTTTTTGTGCGAGCTCTTGAACTTCTTTGCTGCTTGGATTTTTAAGGCAAGCATCAACTTGCGGACATTTTGAGTAATGATTTGAAATTGCAACTACAAATTGGTCTTTTGTTGGGTTATCAACTTTGATTCTGTTTGTAAATCTGTCTAAAATTGGTTTGGAGAGCTTTTTGCCAGAGTTTACAATTTCTTTATTCGGGTCAATGTCAATATTTGTTGCAGCAAAAGTAAAGACATTATCCCTTGAGCCTAATTTTTCAGATAAACACATTTTAAGTGTATTTAAAACGGAAGCTGTGTAGTCTTGATTGTGCGAGCCGTTATCTTCAACCGCAAAAGAATCAATTTCATCAATAAAAACAAAAATTTTAGATTCTTTGTTTTTGTCAGCATATTTGCAAATGTTGTCAACAGCAGAGTTTAAGCCTCTTTCTGTTTCGCCGACAAGACTTCCTTTCAGGCTGGTTAAATCAATTGATGCAAATTTTGAATTAGGAAATTCTTTTGCAATCGCTTTTGCAAATGTTGTTTTTCCTGTTCCGGGAGGACCGTATAATAAAGCGGAAGAATTCTTTTTGAATCCTCCTTTGTTTAAGAATTCTATTGGATTAGAAATTTTGTTTTTTAAATTATTAACCGTATTAACAAGAACCTCAGGCAAAGCAAGCTCATCTATGGACATTGCCTTTGATAAATCTTGCCAGATATTATTGCTTTTTCCATCAAGGGGGCTAAAAGAATTCATTTGTTTTAGTGAATTTCTTAATATAAAAAATAACCAGCCGTAAGTCAGAATTAAGATGCCTCCTTTTAAAATAGCCTGTGCGCGATTCGTTGTGCTTGGCTGTGCTTGTACTTGGGTTTGTTTTGCGGGAATTGGTTCAAAAAGCCATTTAATTATATTTTTTTTATTGTTTTGAGCGGTTTGTTTGACACTTTCTTCTTTTTGAACAACTTGTGTCCCTGTAGGCGCTTGAATTTGTCCGCTTGCTTGCGGATTGGTGTTTTTTCTGTAATCGTTAAAATTAATCGTTGAATTTAAAAATGCAGTTTGTTGAAATTTTGTATTAATCAAAATATTTACCTTTCTCCGGCTTTGTAATTTTATAAAACCGGTAAAATAAAAAAATTGCCATAAAATAAAATTATTTTGCTTGAATTTTAATTTTTTTTATGAGAAAATAGCTATACGAATTTTCAAATGGCTGGGTAGCTCAGCTGGCTAGAGCGTTCGGCTCATACAAATGTGGTCGAAACCATAAAATTGACAATTAAATAAAAAGATAGATGGCTGGGTAGCTCAGTTGGTGAGAGCGTTCGGCTCATACCCGAAAGGTCAAGAGTTCAAATCTCTTCCCAGCTATTTTTTATTTTATGTCCATTCTGTGTCCATTTTATATTTTGAATTAAATCCTAATTATATGAATTAAGAACTGATATTGCTTCACTTTTTCTCTTTGGTATTGGGTGTGCATATCTCATTGTTGTTTCTATATTTGTGTGTCCTAAAATATCCATGACTACAAGTAAATCTATGCCTTTCTCTACCAGCCGAGTTGCAACTGTATGTCTTAAATCGTGGAATCTGAAATCTTTAATTCCAGCTTCTTCTTTTGCTTTATTAAATGATTTTTTAATATCCACATAAGGTAAGCCTGTTTCAGGATTTATAAAGACATATTTATTATTTTTGTTTTGATTGTTTAATACCTGCCATAATTTATCTGATATTGGAATTTTCCTTGCCTTGCCTGATTTTGTTTTTAATAATTCTATAAATCCATATTCAAAATCAATA
>CAPYQR010000024.1 GCA_948742005.1 uncultured bacterium | reverse complement strand
GTGTTGATACACTTAAAACCATGCAGTTATTAGGGTTTAATTATAAATCTGCCATTGGAGAACCCCTAACTCAAATTTGCGCAAATGCCATTAATTCGCTTGCGCGTAAGGATAATAATAAGATATCTGTCAAAAGAAAATAATATTCTTTTCATAAATACTTTTCAGGTGTTTAATTAAATTTAAAATTCAAAGTAATGTCGCAAAGCTTCCGTCATTGGAACTTTGCAACTCAATTATTAGCACAATAAAAGATGATACACAAGTTTATTACAATATGAGAATGGCACTTGGTTTAGAATGTGCATGATAATTGAAATAGTTATTTTTCTAATAATTGCATTCCTGTGTTATCTTGTAAATATTTTATACAATTTATATCAATTAAACTTTTTCGTTGTTCTAAAAATTTTATAATAAATGGAGCTACCCAGTATTGACTATCTGGAGGAGGTATTATATTACAATCTAAATAATCAGTATAATCTGTTGACATAATTGAGATTGGGTTGCAGACAGCTGATAGTAGAACAAAAGTTGTTGTTATGTAATTTAGGATTTCACTTAAATCCTTACATAAATTTTGTTGCTCATTTTTTATTTTATAGTGAAAAAATGGTTTGTTGTAAAATGAATGTCCATTTGCATGTGTAAAATTATTTAACTTTACACCTAAGTTAATAAAAGTTTTTTGCAAATTATATTTTTTTATTGTATATGCCAGGCTCTTTGATAAACCAATATACTTTAGTATGTCTGAAATATACAAGTTACATAATTCATTTTTTAACCAAGCTTTAAGGTTTTGAACTAATATATCGTCTTCTTTTGGTTGTTCTTTTGAAATAAGGATTATATATAGATAAAAAAATAAATCATCTCTATATTTTCGTAGCAAAGTATAGGCATCAGAAAAATTTCCTAAACGACAACAAGCTTCAAAACTACCAAGTGTTTGTTGTATAGAATTCATGATTAAGCTTATATCAAAAGGTGGTATTGTTGTATTTTGTAAAAAAACGATAGAGCGACCAAATTGTAAAAAAGAATAACTATCCATAAAACTTCTAATGTTGCTTATTTCATTAAATAAATTAATGCAGTTCTCATTAGTTTTTAAATCACTAATATTTCTTTTTTCTTCTTGAATGTATATAGGTTCAAATTTATGTTTCATTTTATATAATTGTCGATGGGGGGACTTGAACCCCCAAGGATTTCTCCACACGCCCCTCAAACGTGCGCGTATACCGATTCCGCCACATCGACAAATTTATTTAATTTTCAACCTTTTTCTTTTGTGATGCGGCGGAGCAACCGCTTGTGCTTTTGCCCTCTCGTAAAAAGATTATCAATCTTTTTACTCGGCAGAGTGCCACATCGTTTGAAGCTTTTACCTAGACTTCTTCTGCTTCAATTGAATCATAGTGTGCTTTTGCGCTTTGTTGGATTTGTTTTGCGCGGGTGAAGTTTTCATTTGTTTTTGTCTGCAGGTTTTTTGCTATGCTTTTAGACAGTTTGTTTTGGATTGTTATTCCGCCTAAAGCAGCAAGGAAAGGTGAAACTTCTTTTGCAATTTTGAATTTTGTTTGATGTTTTTCAACAAACGGGTTTAGACTTTTTTCAACAAAATTTCCCAACTTTGTATTGTTGATTTCATTTGCAAGTTGGGTAATTTCTCCGTTGAAAAATTTTGAAATATTTGGATTGATTTTGTTTAATAAGTTTTTTCCACACATCAAAGCGCCAAAACCAGCTAAAGCTGCAGCGGCGATTGTGCCTATAGCGGTTAAGGTTTTAATTAAAGGTTTTGCTTTGTTTGTTTCTGTGTTTTTATCAACGATTTTATTTGAAAAATCAATTGCTTTTCCCGCTAAACCTGCAAGGACTAAAAAACCCAACCCCTGAGATGCTTTGTTTGATAATTTTCCGGGTTGGGATATTGCTATGGTTGTTCCTACTATTGTTGCGGCAATTGTTGGCATTGCTTTATAAAGTTGCATTTTACCGCTGTTTTTTACACTTTTGTATGCTTTTGCAATACTGTGTATCATCAGGTTCTCATCGCTCATCTGTTCATAATGCTTGTATCGCACTTTGCGATTCTCGAGATTTTGTTCGCTTTTTCCTTGAAAAGTTAATCTCTTTCGTGGTTTACAGCAATTTAAATTATTATTAATTTGCATTTTTCCTCACAAAGGTTAATCGATTCTCAAAAATGAGAATATAATTATTGTATTCTTAATTTTAAAAAAAATCAAGAATAATATTTTTGATTGTTAAGTTTAATAACATTATTGCATTTTGATGTTAAAGAATGGTAAAGATTTCGCGTTTTTTAAAAAATATCATGTTATAATTTTTATAACTTGCTTTTAATACTAAAATTTATAAATTGTGGGGAAAAATGAACTATATTAAATTTGTCGATGTTACAAACCGCGATGGTGTCCAAACTTCAAGGCTTGGTTTAGCTAAATTGGAAAAAACAATTATCAATTTAATGCTTAACGAAATGGGCATAACCCAATCAGAATTTGGTTTTCCGACAACACAACATGAACTTAATTATTTAAATGCTAATTTAGAGCTTGTCGAACGCGGAGTTATCAATAAAACAAAATTATCCGGCTGGATGAGGGCAATTAAGGCAGATGTTATCGAGTCTTTTAAAAATGTTCCAAAGCTTCAATATATCAATCTTTCGCAGTCAACATCCGACCAAATGATTAATGGAAAATATTTAGGAAAGAAAAACAGAAAAGATGTTCTGGAAACAACCTTGGAGGCGGTTAATGAGGCGGTTAATCAAAACGCTAAAATAATCGGCGTTAACGCAGAAGACGCTTCAAGGTCGGATTTGGAATATTTGATTGAATATGCAAAGCAATGTAAAAAATACGGCGCTCAGCGTTTCAGATATTGTGATACTTTAGGGTATGATGACCCGCAAACGGCGTATAATCGTATTTTTGCGATTGCAAAAGAAGCGCAGATGGATATTGAGCTTCATTTCCATAATGACCTCGGCATGGCAACAGGCTGTTCTGTTATGGGAGCAAAAGCGGCAATTGATGCAGGGGTTGATGCATGGATTAATACTGCAATAAACGGCATGGGCGAGCGTGCCGGTAATGCGGATTTGGTTTCTTGTATTTTAGCAATTGAAAAATCAAGCGGTTTTCAAGGAAAATATCAAATTGATCCGCAAATTGATATTTCAAAAGCCTGGAAACTTGCAAAATATACTTCTTATGCTTTTGATGTGCCGATTCCTATGAATCAGGTGGCGGTCGGTGCTAATGCTTTTGCCCATGAATCAGGAATTCATGCGGACGGCGCTTTGAAAGACAGAAGAAATTATGAACTTTATGATTTTGAAGAACTTGGCAGAGGTGAACCTGAAATTATTGAAACAGGAAGAATGATAACTGTGGGTGAGTATGGCGGTATCAAAGGTTTCCGTAATGTTTTCCACAATCTTGAACTTGAATTTCATGATGAAGATGAAGCGAGAAATATACTTGAGCTTGCGCGCTATGCAAATGTTCACACGCAAAAGCCGTTAACGGATTCTGAATTGAAATTTATCTATTTTTATCCGAATATTGCGGCAAAAATAATGACAGTTGACCCCTACTATGCTCCAAAAGGCGCTTTGAAAGAAAGAATGGAGCGTTTAGAGCATGTTGCAGGGTCTAAAATTATATAATTATCAATATAAAAGGCAAAAAATGAAAAAGATTTTTATGGATACGCTTGGCTGTCAGATGAATAAATCTGATTCGGAGCGAATTTTGGGAATGTTATCGCATTTTGGTTGGGAAGAGTGTGATGATGAAAATATTGCAGATTTATTCATTGTAAACACATGTGCAATTCGTCAGCTGTCTGTAGATAAGGCATATTCAAGACTTGGCAATTGGGGAAGAATTAAAAAAGAAAAAAAACAACAAGGTTTGAATCCTCCTAAAATTGCAATATGTGGCTGCGTTGCACAATTGGAAAAAGATGATTTAATGAAAAAATTCCCTTATCTTGATTTGGTTTTTGGAACAGGAAGCATTCCACAATTGCCTAAATTACTTGATGAAATTGAAGAAAAAAGAATATGTTCAACAAAAGATTGTGAAATTGTTGAAAACAATTATAAAATTAATCGTGAAAAGTCAATCAATGCCTGGCTTCCTATAATGGAGGGGTGTGATAATTTTTGTTCATATTGCGTTGTTCCCTATACCCGCGGGCGTGAGCGTTCAAGAACAATTGAAGCGGTTTTAAAAGAGGCGCGTGAAATTATTAAAAACGGTTTTAAAGAAATTACTCTTTTAGGGCAAAACGTTGACAGTTATGGCAAAAATCTTGAAAATGGCGATAATTTTGCAAAATTATTAAAAGAATTAGATAAATTAGACGGTGATTTCAGAATCCGCTTCACCTCTTCTTATCCGACCGATATAACAGATGAAGTAATTGAAACGGTGAAAAATTCGTCAAAAATTTGTGAATGTTTCCATATTCCGATGCAATCCGGCAATGACAGGATTTTAAAAGAGATGAACCGCAGGTATAATGTTGAAGAATATAAAAAAATTGTAGATAAAATCAGAAAAAATATTGAAAATGTTACAATAACCTCGGATTTTATTGTGGGTTTTCCGTCTGAAACAAAAGAAGAATTTGAAGATACGCTTAAGATAATTGATGAATTAAACCTTGATTATTCAAACACAGCCGCATATTCCCCCCGTCCTTTTACAAAGGCGGGTAAAATGTGCGATAAATTTATTGATGAAGAAGAAAAAAAACAAAGACTTCAGATTATAAACGAAAAAGTTAAGTCTGCAAGTTTGAAGTCAAATGAAAAATATATTAATTCAACGCTTGAAGTATTGATTGACAGCGTTAAAGACGGCATTTTTCAAGGAAGAACAAGAAACAACAAGGTTGTTCATTTGATTGACAGTGAAAATCAGGATAAAAATTATAAAATTGCTCAATTTGTAAATGTTAAAATCAAAAGAGTTTCAACTTGGTGTATGTTTGGAGAAAGTGTTTAAAATTGTTTAAATTTAATAATTTTTTAATTTTTTAATAACAAAATCCTAACAATTCCTTTTTATAATGATAAAAAAGGAAACAACAATGATTTCAAAATTCGCATCTTTGCCGCCATCTCCTGCGCTTTTGGGCAGAATTCAGCAAAGCAAAAACAACGTCAATAAAAATTTTGCAAATAAAACCCAACTGTTTGCTTATGAAAAATTTAAAAACCTTAACTCGTTAAGGCACAAGGCTTACGAGCGAGAAATTTCCAAAACTGATAAAATAAAAGCTTTTTTAGGGTCGAGTTTAGCAACGCTTCTTGCAATGGGCTTGATTGCAAAAAAACAAAAAGTTAAAAATCCTTTTGCAATTGAATATTCAATAAAAGAAATGTTTGCACTAAGCAGCAGCGCGATTTTGGGCGGAGTTGGTTTCGGGATGATTAATGAGGATAAAAAAACAAGAACATCAAGGATTAAAGAGGGTGTTTTCCAGTTCTTTAATTCAATGGTTCCTGTTTTGTTTACTAATTTTGCAATTAAATTTTGTGAAAAGAATAAAAATTTGAACAATGCAAAAGCAAAAATTTTTCTAATTCCATTAAGTGTTTTTGCGGGGGTTTTGACTGCTTCTAAACTTTCAAATAAAATTTGCGACCCTAAAAATAAAGAACCCGATAGAAAAATTACCCTTAAAGATTCTATTGCAAATATTGATGATTTATTTGCAACGCTTGCGTTAATCAAAATCCCATTTTTAAGTAATTTAAAGACAGAGCGTATCCTACCTTTGATTTATGCTTTGTGCGGTTATCGTGCAGGTGAAAGCAATTAAGAGTGGAATTTTGAATTATCTGTTTAATTTTAAAATCTTTTCGCTTCTTTTCAATTGATTTTCATACATTTTAATCTGCGTTTTGTTTCCGATTGCAAGTGCGATTTCATAGGCTAATTTTTTATAAGCAATTTCGCCGCTGTCAAGTTCAATTGCTTCTTTAATGTATAATAATGCATTATCAAGCTCATGGAGTCCGAAATAGCTTTTTGACATTTGAAAATAGTATTTTGCAACAACGGGATTATTTCTGATTGCGTTATAAAGAGAGTTTTTTGCTTCAGGGTAATTTTTTAAATCATTTAAAATCAAACCTTTAAAATAGAAAGATTCGGGCGTGTTTTTGTCTAAATCAAGATAGAGATTAATGCATCTTAATGCTTCATCTAGGTTATTTAATCTGTAAAAAATACGTGCCAGTGAATTATAAATATTCGGGCAATTTGAACAGTTTGCGCTGAATTTTTTGATTAAATCGAGCGCTTGTGTGTAATCTTTTTCATCAATTAAAAGGTCAATTTTTTCTAAGGTATAATAAATTGAATCAGGATATTGTTCAAGAGCCTCATTATAGATTTCGAGTGCTTTTTTGTGTAATTTTAGTTCTTTATAAATGATTGCAAGAGTATCCAGCAAAATCGGGTTGTTTTTTTCTTCTTTGTAATATTTTTCTAAAACAGATTTTGCCCCTGCGAGGTTAACGTTTTTGAGGTTGATTGTTTGTTCTAAAATTTGAGCTTTAGCATAAAGCGGCGAGTTTTTTTTGATTGAACTTAAATTCAAAAGCGCCTGCGGGAATTTGTTTTGTTTTATTAAAATCCACGCCATTAAAAAATATTTTTCGTCAATATTGTTGTAATTATTGTGAACAAAAGAAAAATTAATTGATTTTTTAATAATAACGAGTGCTTCTGATAACCAGGCGATATCGATATATGTTTTGGCGAGGTCAAAATAAAAATCATGTTCGTTGTTGTCGAATTTGATTGCTTTAAAAAATAAATCGATTGCCTTTGTGAAATTATTATTTTTTGCTTCAATCATTGCAAGATAATAATTCGACATAGGGTTATCATCATCCAGATTCAAACAATATTGAATAACTTTATTGTAATTTCCCTCTTCAAATTCGATTTTTGCAAGGTCGAGGTTTGCCTGTGTGTTGTATTCGTCGATTTGGATAATCCTTTTGAGTAATAATTTTTTTTTATCTTTGCTGATTGTTGAAATTAAATACAATAAGTCAGAATCCAGTTTTATTTCTTCATTTAGCGAATTAAAAATATCAAGTGCTTCTTGTTCTTTGTTTAATTTGATTAATGCTTTAATATATTTGCAATATGAAATTGCACAGCGGTCAATTTCGCAGAGAAATTTTGCAATTTTCAGCGCTTTATTTAATTCGTTTTTTTCATAATAAATATCAAAACAGTTTAAAAGGCTGAACACATGGCTTGAATTAAGCGAAAGGGCTTTTTGAAATTCTTCAAGTGCGCGGTCGTTATTTTTCAAAAGTAAGTGTAATTGCCCTAAAAAAGAATAAATTTCAACATCATCGCTTCCGTCTTCATTGTATTCAAGCGCTTTATATAAAAACTCAATTGCTTCTTTGTATTTTTTTAAATTTTTAAATTCAAAAGCTTTTTTGACTAATTCGATTTTATATTTTTTCTTTTTTTCTTCGTTCATAAAAAATATTATATTTTATTTTTAATCTTAATTCAATAAATTAAAACCTTGACATTATTTTAAAAATCCTTAAATTATCTAGGTTAAATAAAGTATTTTTCTGATTTTTAATAAAGTTTTTTGCTTTTAATTCGTTGAATTATTAAAAGACTTGCAAAAAATCAGCAAAAATCAAAGAATCGGAGAAAACAAAATGCCAATTGAAAGATTAGCCGCAGGAATCAATTTTGATGGAGGAGGGCTTGCCCAATCCATTAATGCAATGCAAATGGATATGGATATTATGGGCATTTTTGGTGAAAATGTTATGGGGTTTGATAAAGCAGGTTATCAAAAAAAAGAAGCGGTTATTTCTTCTTTTGCTGAATATATCGGACCAAACGCGCTTTCATATTCTGTGGATGAACAGGTTGGACGCCTTGCTATGACAAAAAATCCTTTAGATTTTGCATTAAATGAAAAAGGATATTTTCAAGTTTTAAATCCCGACGGAAGCATTACTCTTACGCGCGATGGCAGATTTAAGCTTGATAAGAGCGGAAATTTATTAACACAGGATAATCAAAAAGTTTTATCAAACACAGGCTCGCCTGTTGTTTTTTCAAAAATGCCAAAGGAATTGGAACATATTAAAGTCGGGTTGGATGGTGCGATTGGAATTTTAGATCCTGATGAGCGCGGTTATGTCAAAATCGGGACAATCGGCGTTGTTTCAAAAGACGGTTCTTTAGCGCAGACAAATTGTGTCCGCCAGGGGTTTGTTGAAAGTTCAAATGTGCAATTAGACAGGGAATATATTGAAATGGCGAATTATAAAAACAGTTTTGATGCTAATAGGCAAATGTTTCGTTTGCAAAATTCAAAACTATCTCAAACGATTTCAAGATTAACCCAGGTTTAGATGATAATTGAGGGAAAAAATGGCATATAATCTTCAAGGAATAATCAGAAAATCAAGCACAAATATTTCAAACGGCTTTACGCGGCTGGCTTTTTCAACGCAAAATATTGCAAATATGAACACACTCGGGTATAAGGCGGTTCGTTTCGAAGAAATAATGGATGCGGATGGTTCTATGCGCGGGGTTGAGCGCAGAGATTTTTCGCAAGGCGAATATTATATGACCAAAAATCCTTTGGATATAGCGCTTAATGGAGCAGGATTTATCCCCGTTACAACCACAGCAGGAGAAATCAGATATACGCGTGATGGTTCTTTTATGACGGATAAAGACGGTTATTTAATAACTAAAAACGGAGATTTAGTGGGCGCAGGGATACAAATTGATGCGAGCGCTGAAAAAACCGAAATTAGAAGCAACGGCGATGTTTATATGTATAAAAAATTGGGTGAAGAGGGGGAGTATTTAGGAACAATTCCCGTTGTTCAATTTCAAAACCCCGAAGGGTTAAAAGATTCGGGCGGAAATAATTATATTGCAACCGAGGATGCCGGAAAAATGAAACTTGTTGAAAATCATGATTATATTAAACAATACGGTGTTGAAAAAACAAATCTTGATTTAACAAACGAAGTTTATATGATTTCAAGAATTAATGCTTCAATTCTTGCTACTTCAAAATTAATGTCTGCGGTAAATAAAATGTATCAAAGTGCGATAAATATTACAGATTAGATTCAATAATGAAAGGCAAAAATAAATGGGATTTTTACCGATAAATTTAATAAACAGCCAACAAAAACTTCTTGGTGTAATTTCGGCTCGTCAGGAGGCTTTGTCTGATAATGTTGCAAATATGCACACAGTCGGATATAAAAGAAAAGATGTTGATTTTTCTCAATATTTAAATTCCGGTTTATCATCAAGCCTTGAATCTAAACTTGTTCAAAAATATGGCCCTGCGCCTATTGCGAGCGCAGGCGGAGGCGAAAAACTAACAACGGAAGATGAATTGGCACTAATGCAGCAAAATTATTTGTTATATAACGTTGCAGTAAGACAGCTTTCAAGTACGATTACCGAAATTAAAACTGCGATGAATGTTTCGGCAAACGGTTAAGAATTTTAAGGAGTAAAACAAAATGGGTTTAATGAATGCTTTTAATATTGGAATGGAGGGGATTAGTGTCCATGGAAAACGCGTTGAAATCGCGGCAAAAAACGTTGCAAACCTTGATACCCCAAATTATACAAGAAAAATTCCTCTGATTTCATCGAATCAAGACCAGAGCTTTGCAACAGTTCTTTCGTCAATGGGAATCGGGGCGCTCAAGGGGTCATCTAATCTTGGCGGGGTAAATTTTGACGGCATTGTTGAAGACCCGACTCCGGGCGAGAAAATATATAAACCCGGACATCCTGATGCTGATGAAAATGGTTACATTAGAACTTCAAACACAAATGCTATGGTGGAAATTGCTGATGCAACAATGGCACAGCGTGCTTATGAGGCATCACTCGGTATTATGACAATATCAAAAGCAATGTCGAGCGCATCATTAGAAATCGGCAAATAGTGATTAATGGCAAGCAATTTTGATTTTTTAAAAGATATTGACAAAGAGCTTTTTGAGCTTATTGAAGAAGCGCAAAGGCTGTATAGAAGTGAATATTTTAATCAGACCGTTATTCAAGTCAGGATTTATGCTGAAAAAATGGCGAAAAAAATTTTAAATCCTGCTGATTCTACAATGACATTTGATAATATTTTGAATTGCTTAAAAGACAGAATTAAAGAAGAGCGTGAGAGAGAGTTTATTGATGATCTTTTTTTAATAAAAAAATCAGGAAATGCCTGTGCACATGGGGAAGATATAAGCGCTATTGATGCGCTTGAGGTAATAAAATGTGCGTTTGAAGCAGGGATTAATTATGCTTATTTTAAAAAAGTTAAAAATATTAATGAAATCGACAAGCTGCGTTTTGATGAAGCGCTTTTTGTTACTCAAAAGCCTCAAAAAGAAAACAAAATAATTGATAAATATTTAACTCTGGCGCAAGAAGAAATTGATAAAAAACAACAGTGCGAAAATTCAACAAAAATTAAAGCCCCAAATTCTAAAAAAGAAGAATTTAAAAGAAAAGTTAAAGAAGCAAAGAAAAATTTAGCGGCAAATATTAATAAAAACGTCAAAAATAAAACAAAAAAAACCGAAAGAAAACCTGATAAAAAAATAAATAAAAAAACAAACAAGAAGCGCAAGTGTGAAAATATTAATTTAAAAAAATATGCTGCGTTTTTCATTTTTTTAATAATCTCATTGATTTTATTGATAAAAATGATATTTTAAGATAATATTTTTTTATTATTCAAACTTTGAGGAAAAATGAAAAATAAAGTATTATTTTTAGATTACGATGGTGTTTTATTTGATACTTTAAGAGAAGTTTATATCGTTAATCGTGCAATATATCAAGGAATCGATTTTTTAAATGAAATTGATGAAAAAAACTACAATCTTTATTCAAAATATAAGTTTCTTGTTTATAATATCTGGATGTTTTATTATTTTAATCCATTGATTTTTGACAATTTCAAAGAAGAAAAAATCATTCCTGCTTTTGAAGAATCTTTAAACAATCGCGATTTTGAAGAGGAAAAAAAATATTGCGAAAAATTTTTATCACTTCGCGGCGATTTAATTAAAAATCAATACGATTTTTGGAAAAATCTTGAAGTTCCTTTTGAGTTTTTCAAGGAAATTAAAAAAATGTTTAATTCCTGCAAAGCTGCAGGACAGCTTAATATTGTGATTGCTTCAAAAAAGAATAAATCATCAATTTTAGAGCGCTTGCGTGCAAATGATTTTGATTTAGATGAAAAATATATTTTTGCGCGTGAAGTTTTGGATAATTATTCCTCAAAGGGTGAATTTTTTGAACAATACATGGAAGAAAATAATTTTAATAAAGCAATTTTTGTTGATGATAATCCAAATAATATTAAAAGCTGTCATGATAATAAAAAAATAGAGACAATCCTTGCTTCTTGGGGAAATTGCGGGTTGGATAATAAGGGAATGAATCAAAAAGAGGCGGTTTTAAAAATCAAGGAATTTTTTGATTTAAATTTATAGAATCTTTGCGCAAATAAAATTTTTCACAAGTTTTATACAATAAACTACTTATTGCACGATTGTTAAAAAAATGCTATCATCTATCAAAACAAGAGAGAAAATGACCTATGGTAGATAACAGAGGGATAAGCCCCGTATCAAGTTTTAGTTTTAAATCAGGCGATGCCTCAGGCATGGCAAACAAAATGTCCGATGAAAAAAATGGACAAGGCGGGGAATACTTCGCGCAGGAAATGCAAGAGGAGGAAACCCCCGAACAACAAGAGTATTTTCAAGACCGCTCCGCGCAATTAAGGGCTTCTTTGAATGGTCTTGCAATAGCAAATGTCGGCTCGATTCATTTTATGAAAGCAGTTAAAGAAAAACAGGAAGAATTAAAGAAAAAACAAAAAATTGATGAAAAATCTGAATTTGAAGATTTTTCGGAATTTGCTGATTTTGAAGAATTTGAAGAATTTGAAGAATTGTTTGATGAATAAAAATAAAAAAGCAAAAATTTTTATATATTCTTAATTTGCTTTTTTTAAATTTGTGTATTAGTATCACAAAATAAACGTTATTATTTTTTGTGGAGTTAATATGTGCGGCATAATCGGTTATATAGGTGATAAAAAGGCAAGTGAAGTTTTAATTAACGGTTTGTCGCATTTGGAATATCGCGGTTACGATTCTTCGGGAATTGCTTTAATGCATAACGATGAAGTTAATGTATATAAAGCGCAGGGAAAATTAATCAATCTTGTTGATATTCTAAAAACAAAACAAGAAGTTTGTGCGCGCGCCAACATTGGAATTGGTCATATCCGCTGGGCAACACATGGAATCCCATCTGAAATCAACGCTCATCCGCATACTTGTAATTGTAAAAGTTTAACTCTTGTACACAATGGGATTATTGAAAATTATCAAGAATTAAAAAAAGAGCTTGAAATATCAGGCTGCAATTTTGTTTCGCAAACGGATACTGAGGTTGCGGCGCATTTAATTGCTTTTGAATATGGAAAAACGCAGGATTTATTAACCGCAATGCAAAATGCTGCAGATAAAATCAAAGGAGCGTTTGCGTTTTGTGCTATTCATAAAAATGAACCAGATAAAATCGTTGTTGCAAAAAGAAATGCACCTTTGATTATCGGAGTGGGTGAAGGGGAGAATTTTATCGCATCTGATATCCCTGCAATCATTGAATATACAAAAAAAGCGATTTATTTATCCGATTATCAAATCGGGGTTGTTAAAAAAGATGAAATTAAAATTTATGATGAAAAAAGAAATTTAATTACGCCGAAAATTGAACATTTGCCTTTTGAAGCCATCGCGATTTCAAAAATGGGCTACAAGCATTTCATGTTAAAAGAAATCCACGAACAAACCGATGTTGTGAGAAATGTTCTGGCTTCAAAATTAATCAGCCCCGAGCATAAGATAATTTTAGATGAATTTAAGTTATCAAAAGAAAAAATCAAAAAAATTTCAAGAGTTCAGATAATCGCCTGCGGAACAAGTCTGCATGCAGGGTTGGTCGGGAAATATATAATTGAGCAAATCGCAAGAATCCCTGTTGATGTTGAAGCATCTAGCGAATATATTTACCGTAACACGATAACTGATGAAAATACTCTTACTATCGGCATTTCGCAATCAGGCGAAACCGCAGATACAATAACTGCAATTAAACAGGTTAAACAAAAAGGTTCGCACATTGCAATTATCACAAATCGTGCTGATTCAACCATGGCGCGTCTGGCGGATAGTTTATTGCCTGTAAGCGCAGGGATTGAAGTTTCGGTTGCTGCGACAAAATCTTACATGGCACAGTTAATCAGCCTTTATTTGCTTGCGATTTATTTAACGGAACAAAAAGAAATTGTTGAATATGATTCGATTATTAAAAATTTAAAACAAGAATTAATTGAGCTTCCAAATAAAATCGAAATGCTTTTAGAAAATACTTCTTCAATTCAAAACATCGCAAAAAAATATTCAAACTTCAAAGATTTCATTTTTATCGCAAGAGGAATCAATTATCCCTCGGCGCTTGAGGGGGCATTGAAGTTGAAAGAAATAAGCTATATTAACGCAACAGGATATTCAGCAGGTGAATTAAAGCATGGACCGATTGCGATGTTGGATGAGAATATGCCTGTTTTGGCGATTTTAAATACGGGAATTGTTTATGATAAGGTTTTGTCAAACTGTGAAGAAGCCCGCGCGCGTCAGGCGAAATTAATCGGGGTTACAAATCATATCGAAGAAAAAGATGAAAAACTCTTTAATGATTTGATTTTAATTCCTCAAATAAGTGATATGTTAAGCCCTGCGTTGAATATCGTTGTTTTACAGCTTTTGGCTTATTTTATTGCTGAATATTTAGGAAAAGATGTTGACCAGCCGAGAAATCTTGCAAAATCTGTTACGGTTGAATAAAATTTAAAAGTTTAAAGTTTTTTATATTCAAAAAAATAATTTTTCTTTTTTAAATTTCCTATTGATTATCATTTTTCTTTGATACAAAATAATTTTTGTAAAGCTAAAGTACATTAACAATTATTAAGAGGAAATATGGAAAATTATTTTATCGGAATCCTGGTTCTCGTTTTCGGGGCTGTTTTTTCACTTTTTTATAAAAATCAATCGCTTAAATTAAAATTTGCAACTTTGTGTGCTTTTATCGCTTCTTGTTTTACGGTTTTTAATGGCATTGAAGTATTTTTAAAAGGCACACAATCAAAAACGCTTGCTTTTATTCCTGTTTTTCAAAATATAAGATTTGAAATCGATTATTTAAGCGCGTTTTTTGTGATTTTTATATCAATTATGTCATTGCTTGGCATAATTTATTCAAACGGCTATTTAAAAACCTATATTGAAAAAGGAAAAGATTTAAGCGCTCATTGTGTGTTTTTGCTTTTGCTTTTTGCCTCAATGCTCGGCGTTGTAACTTGCCGTAATGCTTTATTTTTCCTTGTTGTTTGGGAAATAATGTCATTATCTTCTTTTTTCCTTGTGATTTTTGAAAATGAGAAAAAAGAAGTTATTAAAGCAGGGGTTAAATACCTTGTTTTTATGCATGTCAGCGTTGTTTTTATCATTTTAACTTTTGCAATCCTTGCGGT
>CAPYQR010000023.1:5776-16150 GCA_948742005.1 uncultured bacterium | reverse complement strand
GTTCAATAGTTTCTGACGGCGAATGTGTGGAAATTGAATACAATGAAATCAAAAAAGTAGAAAAAGCATACGTGGGTTATATTTTACCCGTAGCTTTTGTAATTAGAACAAAAGATGATGAAAAATATAAATTTGCAATCATGAAACGTGATATCTATATTGATTTAATAAATTCATATATTTCAAAATAGAACAAAAATTTATGGAAAATTTTAAATCTAATAACAATTTTTCTTTTCATTTTACATATAATAAACTGATAAAATTTGTTTTTCCGACAGTTTTGATGGTAATCTTTACATCATTATACACAATTGTTGATGGGTTTTTTATTTCAAATTATGTTGGCAAAGTCCAATTTGCTGCGGTTAACCTTGTTTTCCCTTTTCTTATGTTTTTAGGCTCTTTTGGGTTTATGCTCGGCGCGGGCGGGAGTGCTGTTGTTGCAAAAACATTAGGAGAAAAAGATTCAAGTTTGGCGAATCGTTATTTTTCAAACGTGGTTTATTTTGCAATTATTTTATCATTGATTTTTTCTTTTTCAGGCTGGTTTTTTCTTAAACCCTTGCTTTTAAAATTCGGCGCGCAAGGTGAATTGTTTGAATACAGTTTGATTTACGGCAGAATTATAATTTTTTCATTAATTCCTTTTACTTTGCAAAATCTTTTTCAATATCTTTTTATTACTGCAGGAAAACCTGAACTCGGCTTTAAAATAACTTTTTTGGCGGGTTGTGTGAATATGATTCTTGATTATCTTTTTGTTGCTCAATTGAATCTTGGGCTTCAAGGCGCTGCATTTGCTACAATAATCAGTCAGATAATCGGCGGGGCAGTTCTTTTGATTTATTTTATAAATAAAAATTCAAGTTTTTTGCGCCTTGTTAAAACAAAGCCATATTTTAAAATCCTTTTAAAATCAATAGTTAACGGATGTTCTGAAATGCTTGCAGTTGTTAGTGCTTCTTTGATAAACACGCTTTATATTTGGCAATTGTACCGTTTTTTGGGCGATGATGGGGTTGCATCTTATGGAATTATAATGTATATCGAATTTATTTTTTCAGGACTCTTTTTGGGATATTCAACGGGAGTTTCGCCTGTAATTTCTTATAATTTCGGTGCTCAAAATCATATTGAATTAAAAAGTTTGTTTAAAAAGAGCATTTTAATCATCACCTTTTTAAGCTTTTTTGTTGTCCTTTTTTCCCAGGCTTTTGCCTTTAAATTAACAGGAATTTTTGCAAATTATGATGATAATCTTCACCAAATTGCTTCAGACGGCTTTAAAATATATGCTCTTGCGTTTTTATTAATGGGATTTAATATTTTTGCAAGCGCTTTCTATACTGCTTTAAATAACGGAGTTGTTTCAGGGATTATTTCTTTTTTGAGGACTTTTGTTTTCCAGATTTCTTTTATTTTTATTCTGCCGAAGTTTTTTGGAATTACCGGACTATGGCTTGCAATTGCGCTCGGGGAAATTTGCACGATTCTTGTAGTTTTAATGTTTTTAATCAAAACAAAAAATAAATATAAATTTTTGTGATATATTTTTTGCAAAAAAATGAAAGGAATAAAAAATACAATGGATTTATCTTTTAATCGCAGGTTTATTTGAAATTTCCTAGGCAGTAGGATTAAAGTTTTCAAACGGTTTTTCGCAAATTCTTCCCTCAATTTTTACAATAATTGCAATGATTCTAAGCTTTTATTTTCTCTCGCTTTCCTTAAAATCGCTTCCTTTGGGAACTGCTTATGCGGTCTGGACAGGAATTGGGACAATGGGGACGGTGATTTTGGGAATTGTAATTTTTAGAGAACCTGTTAGTTTTTTAAAAATTTCGTGTATTTTTTTGATAATTGCAGGAATAACAGGGCTTAAATTTATTTCAAATACTTGAAATTTTTGAATGCGATAAAAATAATGATAAAATTTTTGAGACAAAAGAGCTTTTGGAGGAAGATAAAGCCTTTCAATATTTTCTTGCAAGTACACAAGTTGAAAATTTTGAATCAGTAAATCTTGGCGATGAATTACAACGAGGCGGATTATTTTTTTATTTCTTCCGAAAAATTGGTTCAACTATGTAACAATTACAAAGGAAAACGGACAATTCTTTCTTAGAGTTAAAACGCTGAAAAAGTGGATTTTTGTCTTTGCTAATGTTGGCAAAAAAATATTTTTTCAGTATTTATATAAACGTAAAATAAATTAAGGGAGAAAAATATGCATATAACCTCAATAAACTTGACTGGATACAGAAATGTAAATTTTGGTGAAATCCACTTTGTTAGCCCTTGTGAAACAGAGAAAGAAGATAACAGCAGTAAAGCTGTTGTTGCTGTTGATAAAGGATTATCTCAAAATACAGGGCTTGAAATGCTTGGTTTAATTAACATGGCTGCAATGCTTGCTAAAAAAAATGATATAAGTCTTGAAATGGAATTTAATAAAATTCAATCAGGTCTTTCTGCTGTGCAAGAGTTGAAGAATAATAAGGATGCTCAATTTGCTGCGAAAATATTAGACACAAGATTCAATATGGATGATAAATATAATGAACAAACTGAAAGACAAGCAGTAAATATAGCAAAGGATATTGCATTTATATACGATTTTGTTGAAAGTGAGAAATTTATTAAGCTTATAGATGAAGCAGACAAAGCAAGACGGGGCTGCGAGTTATTTCAAAGCATAAACATAGATATGGAAATTGATGGAATTAAAGGTACGCTTCACAAAATAGACCATGGTGGTGATTATATAGCAGTTCCTGAAACGGATGACAGACCAGGTTTTTGCTATTATTTTCCAAATTATTCAAACGCATATGTAAAAATAACAAGAAAGTTGTCTGATAATGAATGGGAAACATATTCTTACCCTATTCATAACCAAGAAAGAAAATTACACAGTTCATATGCTGTTAAAGTACATAATTCAAAAGCAAATGGTCGGCAATTACAAAAAACAGTATATAGCTATGCTTGGAATAAAGATAATAACAATATATCAGCATACTGTACAGATATAAAAGAAGCTAATAGGTTATAATAAAGTCTGTGCTTTATGGGTTCTTTAACTAACATTTCTTAAAAAGAACAGTGCCTTAAAAGGCGCTTTGTCTTTTTATGGGGCAAGGAAAGGTAGAGAGTTAGAAAATAATTGCGTAAGATTTGCTTAGTTAAGTTTACATGAAACGGAATTAATAAAGAAAATAAAAAGTTTTCATGCGTAATATATCAATCTTAAGAATAAAATTTTAATTAAAATTCCAATTCAAAACAATGCCCGTTTTAATCTCTATATTTTGCTGTCCAATTAAAACACCCAATGGATTTAAGTCAATCGGAGGAATTGTAGAATCCTTACTGATTAGTTCCGCCACTTTTGTATCAATCTTGCAAAGTTTTTGTTCTAAATTTTTTCCTAGCTTAATGCTGTAATATTTTTTTATTTTATCAGATATATTTTGGTCTATAATTTGATATGGTCTTCTTATAATACAAGCAAGCTGGCCTAAATAATCAATGCCTGAATATGTCAATACTCCAAAAATATTGTCAAATATAAAACATTTTTTTATATATACCCTCGAAATCCGCATTATTCCTAACAAAAAAGCCTCCGTAGAGGCAATTTGTGTAAATGGGGCGGATGGTGGGGTTCGAACCCACGTGTACCGGAACCACAATCCGGGGCCTTAACCACTTGGCGACACCCGCCATTTTTGAGCACATTACATGTGCTTAGTTATTATAAAATAAAAATAAAAAAAATGCAATAAAAAGCGGTAAAAGTCTGGACAAGTGTCCGAACTTTTGCTAAATTACGAGCTTTTTTGGAAAAAATGTGCTATTTTGATAAAGTAATTTTCGGACAATTCAAATTTGTATCATCTTTTATTTTTTAGATTGAGAAACGAGGCTGACGAGAATAATATAGGATAATTGTGTATTTTTTGGTTTGGGATTTTGGAGGTTTGTTATGCGTCATTGTAACAGTGTGTTTTCTGCTGAGGATATTTGGTTTCTTTTAGATAATGATTCAATGGTTAACAGAAGGCTTTATATTGCAAATTGCCCTGTGTGCGGAAAGAAAATGGCACTTTATTCATATTGTGATATAAATCGTAAGAATTTTTTCGAGCAATATTTTTATTCGGGCGGTGCTGTGAAAATTAAGGAAAAATTAAAAAAAGAGGTTGTTTCGACAATGTTGAAATTAAGAGCTAAGCAAAAAATGCCTTATGGATTTAAATTTGGTAAAAATAAAGAAATTAAGAAAAACGGTAAAATTGTATCAATTGAACAATATGCCTGCGATTTCTGGGGAAATTCCGTTCTTGTAAAAAAGATTGATAAAGTAAATGAGAAAAATTAAAAAAGCACAAAACGAAATTAAAAGCGCAAGATTAACTTATAAAACAAAAGAAAATATCACTTTTAAAAATCAAGATAATCTTGAATATTCTCAAAATGATGCAATAAAAGAATTTGATGAGTTAAAAAATATTGCACTAAATTGTTTTGATAAAAACGGCAATCCAAATATTCAAGCTGCACTTAGGGCAGTCGAAAACAAGGCAAAAATTGCAAATTTGTATTCTCAAGGCAATTTAGAAATCGGTACTGTTGTGAAAATGGGAGAAATTACAATTGATGGTCAGCAGTTGAAATTAAATATCGGAGAGGAGTTTAATTGCTAAGTATTTAGTTATTGAGTAATGAAATCTTTAACTTTGCCGGAAATTTTAAATATTCCTCCTAAATTATTCCCCTTTATTTTTAAATTTAATAATTACAACTATTTTCTGCTTGAAGGCGGGCGTGCTTCAGGCAAAACACAAAGTGTTGCAAGATTTTTGCTCTATATTATGGAAATGCGTAAAGTCAGAATCTGCTGCGGACGCGAAATTCAAAATTCAATTAATGAATCCGTTAAAACGGTTTTTCTTGATTTGATTGATGAATTTAAATTGAGATATTTTATCAAAAGAGATTCAATTACAAATAAAACAACAGATTCAAAGATATTTTTCAAAGGCTTCAGAGAACAGGGAAGCGTTAACATCAAGGGTTTAGAGGGTGTTGATATTTTGTGGATAGATGAAGCGCAATCAATCACCAAGACAACCCTTGATATTATTGTTCCTACAATCAGGAAGAAAAATTCTGTTATCATTTTTACAATGAACCGTTTTACGCGGTTTGATTCTGTTTATAATTTTTGTGCGAAAAGAGATGATTGTCTGCATATTAATATTTGTTATTTTGATAATCCTTTTGTGGACAGCAAAATAATAAACGAGGCAGAAGTTTCAAAACAAACAAATATTAATGATTATAATCACATCTGGTTAGGATATCCTTTGGCAAATAATAATGAGTTTTTGATTTCATCTTCAATTTTAGATAAAGCAATTGCTCTTGAATATGAAATTGAATCAAATTATAGCGAAAATTCAATCATGAGTGTTGATTTATCGGCATCAGGCGCTGATTTATGTGTTGCTAAGCTTCTTGTACAGCAAAATCAAAATGTTTGGCTTGAAAAAAATACAATAAGCTGGTCAGAATCTGATACAGATATTACAAAAGGAAAAATAATAAGCCTTTATTCTCAATGGAATCCTGCGGTTTTAATAATGGATGCAGACGGGCTTGGTTATCCGATTTGGGTCAGTATTCAAAAAATAATTAAAAATGCTGTCGGTTTCAGAGGTGCAAAAAAACCAATATCAAAATATGCGCTCAATGCTCGGGCTGATGGGTATCTTGTTTTAAGGGAATATTTGGAAAAGGAATTTTTAAAATTAACCGATAAAAATTCAATAAGACAATTAGAATATATTAAAAAAGTTTTTAAACCCAATGGTTTAATTGCAATACAGGACAAAAAAGAAATAAGAAAACTTTACAGCGAAAGTCCTGATTTTGCAGATTGTTTAATGATGGCGCTTTACGCCATAAATTATTGTTCAAGTGTCGTAATTGAACAGAGTTATGAAAACAATAATCTTGTTCAAAGTGAATTTGAACCGTTTGATTAAATGAAAGGAGAAAATTATGTGTTTTGTAAAAAGTTCAAAACCCTCTGCAGCTATGCAGGCGCAGCTTAGTACGCCTGAACCCGAGGTAATCAGAAAACAGGCGGATGCAACCTTAACCAAAAGTTCTACCCCTAATTTATCGGCAAATAATGCATATAAGCAAAATATCAGAACCTCTGCCCTTGGTTTGACCGATAATACTTATACAAGTAAAAATACTCTTTTGGGGGAATAATAGATGTCTTTTTATACAGTAGAATATTTCCAAAAAAGAAAAAAACAGCTTGAGGAAATTTTTAATATAATAAAGCCTGACCTGCAAGAACTTGCGGATTATTTTTCTCCGCGAAGCGTTAATTTTATTGCACGTAATATCAGAAAGCCAATTGTAAAAAATAAAAAAATAATTGATTCGACCCCTCTGATTGCCATCAGAAATTTTTCCTCAGGCATGATGTCGGGCGCAACAAGCCCGACAAACCGTTGGTTTAAAACATCCTTTTCAGATATTAATTTGAAAAATGATTATTATTTAAAAACCTGGTGTCATAAACAAGAAGAGCTGACAAGAGAGATTTTATACAGTTCTAATTTTTATCAAATTTTACCCGAAGTCTATAAACAACTTGGAATTTTTGGTTTTAGTGCTGTAAGTTTGGAATCGGATTATGATAATATTGTCAATTTTAAAGTTTTGCCTTTGGGTTCATATTATTATGCTAAAAATTCAAAAGGAAAAATTGACACATTTTGTAGAGTTTATATGGAAACAGCAAAAAATATTCTTGAAAATTATCCTGATATTCAAAATATTGAAATAATTGAAGCTGCGCGAAATAATCCTCAAAAGCTTTATGAAATAGTTCATTTTGTTGAAAAAAATCAATTCTATAGACCAAAAAGATTATCATCACGTTTTGCAAAATATGTTTCTGTTGTAATTTTAAACAATAAAAATACGTTTCTATCAACAAGAGGTTTTGATAAATTTCCTTATGTTGTTTTTGAATCAGGTTTTTCTTCAGATATCGATTACCCGCAGGATTCCCCGGGGATTAATGCTTTAGCTGATGTTAAACAATTAATGACAATGGTGAGAGAATATGCAAAAGCTGTTAAAAAGATTGTTTGCCCAACCTATAAAGGTCCTGCGACATTAAAAAACAAAAAACTCGCAGATATCCCCGGTGCTTATATTGAAGAGGATGAAAACGGCCGCGGAATCAGCCCTGTTTATGAAGTTAATCCAAGAATTTTGGAATTAAAACAGGAAAAAGATGAGCTTAAAAATGCAATTAAAGAACATTTCTATAATGATCTTTTTGCAATGATTTTATCAACTGCAACGCGGGGAAGAACAGCAACCGAAGTTAATGAATTAAAAGAAGAAAAAATGGTTCTTTTATCTCCCCTGCTTGAACAAATCCATTCAGCATTAAGAGAAATTTTAAATTGGATTTATGAAGAAGAAATAAGGGTTGGGATTTTAGAGCCCTTAAAGGAAAAATACCGTAATTCTAATTTCCAAATTGAGTTTGTTTCAAGCCTTGCACAGGCACAAAAGGTTATTAATATTTCAAGTATTGAAAGATTTACAACATTTGTTTCAAATATTGCAAATTCAATTGACCCTGTATTGAAATCTAAATTAAATACAGAAAATATAATTGAAGATTATGCAAATTATGCAAACATTAATCCAAATCATCTGGTTTCAAAAAATGAAATGGACAAATTAAGACAAGAAATTAATACCCAAACACAGCAGCAAACACAAATGGAAGCACTAAAACAAGGAAGCCAAATAATTCAAAACATGGGCGGAATTGATTCATACGGCTCTGATTTACTGGCGAGATTCGGTGTTTTTTAGGAGGAGAAATGAATAATTTAACAAGTGAAAAAATAAATTCTATTTCAAATTTGGAATTTATTAATAATTTAGATGATATTTTCTATAACCTCCTTTACTCTTCTCAAAATGGTTATATAAATCTGCATTCTAAAAGTGCGGTAAATGATTTTGAAAACTATATTGAAAAATTTGATTGGGAGGTTTCAAAAATTTCCGATAAAATAAATTCTTCAAACATTGCACAAATCATCAACTCAAAAAAGAAAGAATTTATCACAGAACTTGAAAAACACTACGAAGAAGAAGTTCAAATCTGGGCGCAGGAGGTTTTTGATAATTTTATTCAAAATATTCTGTTTTCAGCAGGCTTAAACAAAACAAACACAAAATATATTGATATGCTTTATGAGAGGATATTGAGCGCAATAAATTGGCTTGGAGATTTTAAGAAATTTGAAAATGAGGATAAGAATATTCTTTTAGAAAAAATAAACCAAGAATTTAACGATTCTCTACGTGCTTCTTTTTCTGATTTTATGCCAAAACAGCGTCCCAATAAGACGAACCCTGCAACATTTTTAAAGGCGTTAAAGATTTATCGCGAGAATTTTGAAGAATTTTTATTGATTGATTTTCAAAATAACTTTCATGATATTTCGCAGGAAGATTTGGCTTATTTAAATATTTTAAAATCAAAAGCAATGTCGAGCGAGAAAAATATCAAGGATGATGAAATTGATTTGATAAACTGCGCGCTTTTGATGCTGAATTTGAAATCGGATAATTTAAAATATCGTTTTATTAAAGAACTTTTGAAAGATTTTGATAATTTTACAATGCAAAATAAAAAAATAACAGAAGACGATAAAATATCGCTTACAAAAAGAAGATTGGAACTTTTTAAAGATTCTTTAAGCAGCAAACAGGAATATAGATATTTTAAGAAAAAACTTATTTCTTTGAATGAGTAATTGTACAATATTTAGGGTTTGCTAAATACTTTTGAAAAATCTCTCCGTTTGTAGTCATTTTTGCTTCAAAAATCGGATCTTTAGCAATTTGCGCTTTAAAAACTTCATTAAATCTTGTCATTGATTCAGACATAAAAGCAAGCTGAATCGGTTCAAAGTTACATGTCAAAAGTTCGTATTTACTATCTTGAAAGATTTTTTCTTTATAAAGGCATTTGTTATTTTTTGTTTTTTCAAGAGTAATTAAAATATTGAAAACTTCATTATTTTTTTCAACAGCACCTTGTTTTGTGTATTTTTCACAAGTTTTAATTGCAGTTGCAAAGCTGCTTTGTGCACTTGACTGAGAGCAAATAATTGTAGTTGTTAAAATACTCAAAACACCAAATAAAATAAATATTTTTTTCATAACTTCTCTGTATTCCTCCATATTTTTATTATAACACAAAAAGAAAGGATAATTATGCAGCAAAATCAAAATTTAAACTATAATGGCAATTTAAGCCTTGATGATTACGAAAACAGTTATGATGATTATTACAAAAATCCTTATGATTTTTCAAAATTTGTAAATTTAGCGGATTTTACACTGGACGAAGAATTATTGGCAAGATTTCAACCTGTTGCCAGAAAACTTAATCTCTCTCAAGAATCTGTAGAATTACTGTTAGATATTGCCTATCAAATGTCTAAAAAACAGGATAAAAAATTCCATGATGACTTAAATTTGAAGCAAATTTCTCTAATAGAAGAATATAATCAGATGTTTGATGATGACGAGGAGATTCCTGATAAAAATTCGCTTAAAATAAGGCAGTTTATGTCTGTTGCAGACGATGCTTATAATACATTTGCAAGCCCTATGCTTAAAGAAACAATTTCTAATCTGGGGCTTAATTTCCATCCGGAATTAATAAAAATGTTTTATAGAATCGGCAGATTAATGCAGGAAGATAATATGAATTATTCAAACAAGCCTCCTGTACAAGAATTAACCCCTGCGCAGATATTATACGGCAAAAGAGATTAGTATTCAGTTAATGAAAAGGAGAAAAAATGTCAACAGTAGGAACAACATACTTAACGCTAAAAGACAAATTAGCTCAAACAATTGACGGTCAAGTTACATCAACAATTATTGACCTTTTATCAAAATCAAATGTATTATTGGAAGATGCAGTAGTCCGTGAATGTAATGAGGGTTCAACTCATAAAACAACCGTAAGAAACGGCTTGCCTGATGTGGAATTTAGAAAATTTTATCAAGGTGTTAATGCATCAAAAGGCGAATATACTCAAATTACTGATTCAACAGGCATGCTTGAAGTTTATTCGCAAGTTGATAAATCCTTGGCAGATTTAGAGGGCGATTCTAACCAATTTAGAATCAATGAGGCACAAGCGTTTTTAGAATCAATGAACAATACTGTTCAGCATAATATTTTTTACGGTTCTAAAAAAACAAATCCTGCAGGATTTGACGGATTAGCAG
>CAPYQR010000023.1:0-5766 GCA_948742005.1 uncultured bacterium | reverse complement strand
CAGTCCGCTACAATAAAATTTCAACAGACCCTGCTTCTTTGGGTTATCGCGTTTTAGACGGCGGCGGCAAAGGCAAAACAAATACTTCAATTTGGTTTATAACCTGGGGTGATTTGCATACTCATTTATTATACCCGAAAGGTTCAGCATTAGGTTTGCTTCATGAGAATAAAGGCGCTCAGACAGCACTTGATGCCAACGGAAAGATGTATGAAGTTTACCGTGACCATTATAAATGGGATGTCGGAATGACTGTGCGTGATTTTCGCTCAAGTGCAAGAATAGCAAATATTGATGTAACTAAATTAGATACGGAACAAAGTGCTGATTTAATTAAATTAATGATTAGTGCATATCATAGAATTAAACGTTTTGCAAAAACAGGAACAACTGTAATTTATTGCAATGAAACTATTGAAACATATTTGCACTTCCAAGCAATCAATAAATCAAACGTTAATTTAACAATGAATGATATTGCAGGAAAACCCGTTGTTTCATTCCTTGGAATTCCGGTAAAATGTGCAGACCAGATTTTAAACAACGAAAACGCTGTAACAGCAGAGAAATAGGAGGAAAAATGTTATTAGATTCTCAAAATTTATTTTCAGATAATCAAAAAATTACAAAAACTGCCGATTCAACAAATATTGTTAGGTTTGGAGCAGGGGATATTTCATATCTTCCTTTGTTAATTCAAGTTGTGAATGATTTTTCTACTTGCCAATCTTTAACGGTAAAAATTATAACAAGCGACAACCCCGCTTTTGCAAGACCTGTTGAATTAGCTCAAACAACTATAGCAAGAGTTGAACTTAAAGCAGGCAAGAAGTTTCCAATCTGCCACATGCCAAAAGGAAATCTGGGCTATGTAAAATTAAACTATGCAGTAACAGGTTCTGATGAAGAAACCGGAGCAATTACAGCCGGTGTTGTAGTGAATTTGGATACAGAATTACAAGAGTCGAATTTTACAGATCCGCTTGCACCTTTTGTACCGAGTACTACTCCGACAAATACTCCGACAACGACTCCTGATCCAACATCTACCCCTTCTACAGGAGGCGATAGTTCAAATCCGCCGCTTGATGATGTTGATGGTGATAGGTTTAAGGATTAATGTTTCAAGTGGGCATTTTGCCCACTTTTCTTAATTGTTAATGTTTAAAAGGAGGAATTTATGTGTGCACCGGTAGGAGCTGTAGCAGGTGTTGTATCTGCAATTTCTGCTGTTGCTAGTGCTGCAATCGGCACGGGAGCAATGATTGCAGAACAAAAGCAGCAGAAAAAAAATAATGAATACAGGGCTCAAATTGCAATTAATCAAATAAATAATTCGCGTAAAGAAGCACAAAGGCAAATACAGCTTGGAATTGAAGAATCAAGAGCCGAAAAGATTAAAGGTTTAAAAGCTGTTTCACAAATGGCTGCAAAAAACGCTTCAAATGGATTTGATGCCTTTTCGGGCACAAATTTGAATAATTATCAAAATGTTTTTGATGAACACAAAGAAAATGCTAAAAATATTATGGATTCTTATAATTACAATGCCGAAAAATATTCTAACCAGGCTCAAAGTTATAAAAACGAATTTATAAATGAATCAAGCAACTATAATTCTCTGGGTTCAACCCTAAAAGCTGCACAAAGATGGTATAACAACGATATTGTCCCTGCAGCAAAAGCGATTGGAGGTTTGAATGGCAGTTTCAAAACTACAAATTCTTAATGTGGCGCTTAACATTTTGGGGGTTGCGATTCCTATTGAAATATCAGAAAAAAAAGACACTCGTTATGTTTTATTGAATAATTATTATGAGCTTGCACGGGATTATGTTTTAAAAGATTTTGATTGGAATTTTGCTTCAACATTCAGAGAACTTTCATTATATAACCTTAAAAACACGGATGATACCTATCTTAATTATGAATATTGCTATTCTTATCCTAATAATTGCATTTGTGCAAGAGATATTTTTGAAAAGGGCGGTTATGTTTTAAATAAATTTTATATTCACAGTCTTGATGATGACAGAAAAGTAATTTTAACAAATGTTGATAATGCTGTTTTGAGGTATACAAGACGCGTTGAAAAGGAAAATTTTTTCAGTGTTGAATTTTCCTTAGCCTTAGCATATTATCTTGCTTCAATGACCGCAAGCGTGCTTGTTGGGAGTTTACAAAAAGGCGAAGTTGCGTTTCAAAAGTATTCTCAATTAATCCGCCATGCAAAATATCTTAATGCGCAAGAAGGAACAGATAATATTTACAGTGATGATACTTATTTAGATAAGCGAGGTTAAATATGAGTATAAAAGTATCTCAAAATTCATTTTCAAAAGGGATTATTTCGCCGTCTTTGCAAGCTCGTGTTGATTTAGAACAATATTCAAATGCGGTCAAAAAACTAAATAACGGAATTGTCCTTCAGGAAGGGTGTATTGTAAATCGTCCCGGGCTCGAATATCTTGCTGCTGTTAAAGATGCTGAGAAAAAAGTCCGTTTGATTCCTTTTGTGTTTGGTTTTGACCAAAATTACATTATTGAAGTCGGTGAAAAATATTTTAGGTTTATTAAAAACGGTGAATATATTCGGACTTCAAAAGGGTTGGTTTATGAAGTTGAAACCCCGTATTTAGAAGAACATATATTTGAAATTGATTATGTTCAACAGGCTGATGTAATAACTCTCGTACATCAAAACTATAAAGCAGCGGAACTTGCAAGAATAAGAGATAGTGAGTGGACTTTTACAAATATTGAATTTAAATGCGCAATTAGTCAGCCGCAAAATCTTAAAGGAACTTATACGGGAGGCGGGCTGACACAAGCAACGTTTAAATATTATACATACGCCGTTACAAGCGTTGACAGAAAAACAAATATAGAAAGTGCCTGCTCTAATAATATTTCTATTGGCGCACATAAAGAATCCAGTTGGACAACATCTGAATATATAACTTTGACTTGGGATAATGTTTCTGATGCTAAGGAATATAATATTTACAGGGTTCTAAATGGAATTTTTGCATATATCGGTACTTCTGCAACTGAAAGCTTTGTTGATGATAATATTGAACCGGATATAAGAACGACTGCACCATCTTCAAGAAACCCTTTTCTAAATGAGAACCCTTCTTGTGTTTGTTATTATCAACAAAGAAAAATTTACGCTTCATCAAATCTGAACCCTCAAACTCTTTGGGTAAGTAAAACAGGAACTAATAATAATTTTGATGTTTCGAAAAATGTTATTGCTACCGATTCAATTACTATGTCATTGTATGATAATGTTGCAAACAGGATTCAATTTTTACTGCCTTTTGATGATTTGATAATAATGTCGTCAAATGCTGAATGGACGGTTAATGGTCCTGATGGTGTTTTTTGTGCAACGCCTGCACCTGTTGCAAATATACAATCTTATTACGGCTCGGCAAAAATAAAGCCTGTTGTATCAGGTTCTATGGTTTTGTTTGTTCAATCGGGAGGAAATATTGTTCGTGATTTAGGCTATGATTATCTTTCCGATTCTTATGACGGTGAAGAATTGTCTTTGTTTGCAAATCATTTATTTGAAGGTAAAAAAATTGTCGATATGGCTTATTCAAAAGAACCCTACAGGATTCTTTGGTGTGTTATGGATGATGGCACGATAAATGCGCTTACATATAATCCAAAACAAAAAGTTTCAGCATGGCATACTCATTCAACTGATGGCAAATTTGAAAGCGTTGCAACGATAAAGGAAGATTCTGAAGATGTTGCTTATTTTGTTGTAAAAAGAAAAATAAATGGCGAAGATGTCAGATATATTGAAAGATTTAAATCTCGTATTGTAAATGATATGTCAGAAGCATATTTTCTTGATTGTGCCATAAGTAAAAAATACAGCTTTCCGATTAATGGTGTTGGCGGCTTGAAGCATTTAAAAAACACAGTAGTTTGGGCAATATTGGATAATGGATTTGTGAAAGATTTAACCGTTGACGGTAATGGTTATCTTGAGCTGCCGTATGCTGCACAATCAATTATTGTGGGGCTTCCTTATACATTTGAATTTGAATCTTTGAATTTAGAATCTAATGGAACTTTTGGCATGAATAAAATTATTAATGAAATTAACATTAAAATTTTAAATTCAAGAGAAGATTTTTTTATTAAAAATGATGACGGAACTCTTATTCAAAATCAAAGAAGCTATGAAAGTGTTTCAAATCCCTTAAAGCTTGATTCAAGAGATGTTACTTTTTATCCTTTAACAAATGTTTCAAAAGAAGCAAGTGTTAAAATAGTCCAAAAATATCCGCTTCCTTTGAATATTTTGTCTTTTAGCGCAAATTTGTCATTAGAAGAAGCGAATGAATGATGATTGAAATAGAAAAAAATAAAAAAAATTTAGAAGAATTTTTAAAGAATATTAGAAAAGAAGACAAAGAAGAACTTGAAATTTTTTATGGAAAAAATTATAAAAAAGATTTTATTGATGTTTGTATGAATAAAAAATATGAAACATATTTTCTTGCCGATAAAAATTTAAATCCTGTTGCAATCGGAGGTGTTGTTCAACACAAATCCAATTTGAAATTGGGTCAAATATGGCTTTTAACAACAGATAAGGTGAGGGAAAACAAGTTTTTCTTGTTTAAATATGTCAAAAATAAAATAAAAAAATTTAAAACAAAATTTGATGTACTTTTTAATTACATATATAAATCTAATTTTAAAATTCTTCTTTGGTTAAATTTATTTGATTTTGAATCAGTTGAACTTAAAAATAAAGATTTTAAATTTTTTTATTATAAAAAAGAAGGAGTGAATTTTGATACACGATATTTTACCGATTAATTCCTATCAGGGAAACGGTCGAACAACCAGGTTTGATTTTAATTTTTATATTGAAGATGAAAGCCAGCTCGAGGTTTATTTAATTGACAGTGATGATTCACGCGTAAAGCTGGTTTATGATGTTGATTATTCAATCGATGAATTTGGTAATAAAAATGGGAGTTGTGTTAATTTTCCTTTATTTAAGTCGCAATACCCGGCATTAAAGGAAAATCAGAGGATTTCTTTGGAAATGTCGCTGAAACCGATTCAGCAAATACAATACAATAACAGCTCGTTATTAAATCTAGAAACAATAGAATATTCTTTTGATTATTTGACGCGTTTAGTGCAGATTTTAAAAAGAAAATTGGAATTATGTATTAAAGTCAGCGAGGGTACAGGCGAGACCCCGCAGGCATTTTTAAATAAAATTGCACAAATTCAAACAGAATGTTCAAATATGTTAAAACAGGTAGAACAAAAACTGCAGGAAATTGACAATCCTAATTCAGGCGAATCAGGCGGCGGAATATCTCAAAGTCAGCTTCAAGAAATTGCGGTGCAATTATCAAATCTCAGAAAAGATGTTGATGCTTTATATGTAACTGTTTCAGGAGGAACTGCTTCCGGTGGAATTGTTTCGTCTTATGTTGTTCAAACATACGGTTCTCCCGGGGATTCTGCGTATTGCAGATTGTGGAATAATGGCTTTTTGGAGCAATTTATAAATGTGTTTTTTGAAGATAAAATGGCGTTTTTTAATAGTATTTGCGATTTGCCAATGTCGTTTGCAAATAAAAATTATTGTGCCCTGGCTTGCATAAACCTTGATTTAAGAAATGATATTTGTATAGCTCGGGTTGATATTGATGAAAAAAATCGAGTCAGCTTTACCTATGTAGATCTAAATCAAGAATCAACAGGAAAGGTTTCCTG
>CAPYQR010000022.1:5923-16239 GCA_948742005.1 uncultured bacterium | reverse complement strand
CGCGGGGAAAGAGGTTAAGGAAATTATTAATTTTTCTTTGCGTTTGATTTCGCTTTTAGGGGAATTTAAACCGTAGTTTTTTGCTTCTTTATAATTAAAATTATTTTTATGGCGGATTGTGAATTGAATGCCAAAAAGGATGATTATAAAATGAGTATCGATATTTTTAAAATTAAAAAGTTTTTTCAAATGCTTTTCCTTTTATTTTCCTTTAATTTTTGCAGCTTCGCGATTTTATTTTGAAAAATCATAAATAATTTCGCTTTTATATTTTTCATCATCAATTTTGGTTATTTTCTTGCCGTTTTTTGCTTCATTAACGTATTTATCTTTGATTGGGATTTTCTTTTTCGCTTTTCTTAAAAACCATTCATATTCAATATCAACATGCCCCAAATCCAACGCGCGAAAGCCCGAAGCAGATAAATCACAAGCAAGAACAGTCGCCGCAGGGCCAAGGGCGAGGATAAAAATTAAATCTTCTTTGTTTTCACCTTGCTTTTTTGCTTCAACCTGCGCACAGGCTAAAATTTCTTCGTATTTTTCAAATGCGTTTTGCGCAGGAGCAATTATTCTTTTAATTGATTTAGCGCAATCAAATAAATCGTTTTTAAAGCCTAATCTTGAACCGCTTCCTTCGATAAAAATAATATTTTTATTTTTCCAGACATTTTTAAACGCCTCAAAATAAACCTTAACACGGCTTTTATCTTCTAAATCCATATAAGGGCGCGAAACTTCCGTATCGTAATATTGTTTTTGAAAATCAATCAACGGATAAATTTTTTCACGATTATTCACAACAAATTTCCGCCAGAAATCTTTTGCGTTTTTATTATATTCATCTAAAGAAGAAAAAATATCAGGCAGCGCGATTAAAACTTCATCGGATTTATTTAACAGAATTTTTTTGAGCTTTTTCGCCAAATTTTCATCATATTTTTGAAAAGGCAAATCTTCGCCTAAAATCAAATTAAATTCCCCGTCTCCAAAACGTGCGAGGGATTTATTTGAATTGATTAATTTGTCAAGCGTTTGATATTTCGATTTTATTTTCGGCAGATTTTCGATTTCTCCTGTTTCGTATAAAAAATTCAATTCTTTTAATTTCTTTTTTGATAATTTATTTTTTCTTGTTGAAATTTTGATAAATCCGAATAGATTATAAATTTTTCTGTTTTCAAATTCTTTAATTTTTAGAATCGGGATGTTTAAAAAATAAATAATTTTTTTGGTCAGGGTTTTGTTTTTGTTTGTTAAGGGGAGATTGTTTTTTTAAAAAAATCAAGGATGAATTTTTTAGCTTCATAAGAATCTTGTTGTTTTTTAGCACTCGCGCGTTTTTTGACGATTGAATCATTATTAACGCGGTAATAATAATTGATTTCAGGAACTGTGATTAAAGAATCGCAATTTTTAAGGATTTCAGGAGTCCAAAAAACATCTTCAAAATAAACATCCGGTTTAAAATCAAAGTTTTTGATTTTTTCAAATCTGTAAAGTTTATTCCAAACATAGCAGCAATCGGGGATTTTACAGATTTCGATTTTTTCTTTTAATGTTTTTACAATTTTTTCACGATCATAAAAAACCCTGTATTTTTCGCTCAGTTTTCTTTTTCTGATGATTGATGCTGCTGCAATATCGCAATTATTTTTTGTTATTGCATCAAATAATTTTTCAATAAAATCCAAATCAATCCAATCATCTGAATCAACAAATGCCGCAAATTCGCTTTTGACGTTTTTAAGCCCAGTGTTCCTTGCTTCTGACAAGCCTTTATTTTCTTAATTTATAATTTTAATTCTTTTATCATTTTTTGCAAATTCTTCAACAATTTTAATTGAATTATCCTTTGAACCATCATTTACAATAATTATTTCAATTTCTTTCATTGTTTGATTAACAATTGAATCTATAAACAATCGCGAATGTATTTTTCAACGTTATAACAAGGGATGATTATTGAAACTTTCGGGTTTTTGATGTTATTTTGCATTTTTCACCTTTTTCATAAAATCATACCATGGATTTAAATTCTGTAAATACATGTTGTTATTGAATTAAAGATATATTTTGTAAGAAAAATATTACAGAAAATCTAAACATAACATGCAACCATGTTAAATATGGGAATTCGCAAGTTAAGAAACGATATCGGCAGGAAAGTAAGATTTTTAAGGCTTGAAGCGGGCTTATCCCAAGAAAAGCTTGCCGAATATGTTAATATGTCAAGAGAACATATTTCCTGCATTGAACGCGGGAAAAATTTTGTGAATTTGGAAACGCTTTATAATCTGGCGGAGTTTTTTAAGATAAATATTAAGGATTTTTTTAAATAAAAAATTTTATGAATTAAAAAATACAAGCAAAGGATTTTTTGCTTGTATTTTTATTTAAAGTTTAATTTTTTCAATTAAGCTTCTGCTTGTCTTTTTTGGAAGCATTCTTTGCAGAAGATTTCTTTTCCCTCAACCGGTTTAAAAGGAACTTTTGTTTCAGCTCCGCATTGTGAACAAACAGCATCGTACATTTTTCTTCTGGATTTTTGTCTTCTTGATTTACGACATTCAGGGCATCTTTTCGGGATGTTTACGAGTCCTTTTTGAGCGTAAAATTCTTGTTCTCCGGCGCTGAAAACAAATTCTTGCCCGCAGTCTTCACAGATTAATGTTTTGTCTTCGTACATTTTGGTTTCTCCTTGTTTTATTTTGTACTTTTTATCTTGACTACTTGTGCAAAAAATTTTTTAAAAATAAAGAAATTAAGCGCACGAATAGGTATTTATAAACAATATTTTATAACCTTTTTGTTTTTTATGCAAATGTTTTCTTGGCTAAAACCCGATAAACCTCATCAATCAATGATGGAGTAGTTAAAATCATCATTGTATCTTTTTCTTCAAGGTCATAATAGCAGCATTCAACAGCGCTTCTTATGTCAGAATCCATGACAATTAATGCCGGGTTAACGTTTGCATATTTCAGCCTTAAAGCCATGTCGTCTGCTCGGTTTGAAGCGATGTAAATTTTATTTTCAAAGCCTTCTAACGCTTTAAAATTTGAATCCCAAATCCAGCTTGTGTCTTTTCCGTCTTTTTTGGGATTATCGCTGAAACAAATAATGAGCTTTGTATTTTTTTCTTTTTCAAGTTCTGAAACCGCGCAAGAAAGCGAGGTTGGGTTTTTGATTGTTTTGATTTTGATTTTTTTTCCCTGATAATCAACAATTTCATCCACTGCCCGAAGAGCGTGGTATTTTTCAATTGCGTTTGCGATTGTTTTTCTGTCAATTCCGAGCTTTAGTGCTAAAGCTATTGCGCCCAGCGCGTTATAAGCATTGTGAAGTCCTGAAAAGGGCAATTTGAACGCAAATTTGTTTTCTTTGTAGAAAATATCAAGAAAAATATAATTTGCAAAAATTTTAGCGTTTGCGCTCACATCAAGCTTTGGGCGTTTAAAGCCGCATTCACAGGAATAGTGCCCGAGGTGTGAATAAAATCTTTTTTGAAATTCAAGTTTGCAGGAACATCTCGGACAGATTAAAAGGTCGTTTTTTTGCATGGATTCGGTAATTTCATTATTATTTTTACCTTGAATTTCAATATTTTCAAAGCCGAAAAAGAATTTATTTTTATTTTTGATTGAAACCGCATCGTTTTTTATTTCATCAATCTTGAAAAACATCGCTTCGTCAGCATTGATTATCAAATTAATGTTAGAATTTAGCAAAAGTGCATTTTGAAGTTTTTTCTTTTTTTCGCTAAGCGATAAAATGTCTTTCTGGTCGATAAAAAGGTTATTTAAAAGTAAATAATCAAATTTCATTGCATTAAAATAAGAAAAAAGTTCAAATTCGCTTAAGGCAAAGCAATAATAATCTTTCCTGTCAACTTCAAAATCAAAAAACGGGATTTTGTTTAAATTTAGAATAATAGAAGCAAAAGGGAGATATTTTTTGGAATATTCAATGTTTGTGATGAAGTTAGAGTTATTTTCAACAAGAATCTGATTAAAAATATTAATTGTTGAAGCTTTTCCGTTTGTTGCACAGATTGCGATTTTTTCTTTTGCATAGGTTTGAAGTTTTGATAACACTTGCGGAAAATTTTTATCAAGCAAAGAATCAAGCTCAAAAGATTCTTGAAGATTTAATTTTTCTGAAATATTGTATAATTTTGCGCTCCAATTAATTAATTTATTAAAATTCATTCTTTCCTTTTAAATAATAGTTTATTTGACTGTAGAAAATTTTTATTACATATATTATAATACATCAATGCTAAATTTTGTTTTTATACTTTCAATATTTTTAGAAATTTTTGTAACTTATATTATTATAAGCAAATTAATTATTTTTGAAAAAAAAATAAATGAACTTCATCTTCAAATGTTGGAAAATGCAAAAGTTATTCTTATTGCGAATCAAAAATTTAAAAAATCAATTTCAAAAATAAATAAAGTTGTATCTTTTGTAACAAATAAAAAATTTATAACTTTCAGAAAAATTTTGGCTCTTTCGATTAATATTATTGAAATAATTTTGCTTTTGCGCTCACTGGATTTTTCAAAAGGGTTAAAATCCATCAATTTTAAAACAATTAAAAAACTTTTGCTGACTCAAACTTTGCGAAGCTTTGCAAAAAAAATAATTCTAAATTCTTTTTAAAAAACCTATCTAAAAAAATATTTTTAAAATATAATTAAAATAAAATTAAGAAAAAAGTAAAAGGAACAAAAAATGCAAGCAAGACGAGCAAGCAGAGAATTAGCATTGATTTTATTTTCACAATTGGATAAAAATTTAGAAAAATATAAAAAAGAAGATTTTCAATCAATCATTTTAAAATCGGTCAGAACTTTAATTTCATCTTCGCAAGATGAGGTTTCAATGTGCGTTTCGCAATTAAACGAAATCAAAAATCAAATAATTGAATTTGAAAATTCACACCCTGATAACCTCTCACGTCCTATTGACTGTGATAATATTCCTGTCAGCGTACCATTGACATCTGATTTGGAGGCAAAAATAGATGTCTTGTTAAACGCTTCAGAAAAAACTTTAAGTGCGCTTGATATTGCCGAATTATCAACTTTAGCAAACAAAGAAGATGTTTTGGAATATATTATTAAAATATGCAGTTTGTTTCAAGAACACAAAAAAGAAACCGATGAAATTATTTCTCAATATGCGTTTGGATGGGATATTGAGAGAATTTTTAAAATCGACAGAGATATTTTAAGAATTGCAATTGTTGAAATAGTCTTTTTGAGGGAAGCTCCGCACAAAGTTGTTATTGATGAGGCGCTTGAACTTGCAAAAAAATATTCAACCGATGATTCGCCCTCGTTTATTAATGGAATTTTAGCGAGAGTTGTTGAAAAATATGTTTAATTTTTTTAAAAAAAAAGAGGCTGAATCAACGGAATCGGCTTCAAAACCTTTGAAACAAGTTTTATCAAACACGATTTCATCTCTTGTCGGAAATGTTGTCAATAGTATCAAGAACGACAAAATTGACGAATTTGACCTTGAAAATATTGAAACCATGTTAATAAAAGCGGATTTAGGTGTTGATTTGGCGCTTGAAATCACTCAGGATATTGAAAAATCAAATATACGCGCAAGTGAATTGCAAAATTTTTTGAAAGAAAAATTTATTAATATTTTAAATGTTGAAAAATCTTCAAAATTAAAATTTGATAAAGAAAAGTTGAATATTTTTTTCCTCGTTGGTGTAAATGGTGCAGGAAAGACTACGCTAATCGGGAAACTTGCAAATAAATTCAAAAAAGAGGGCTCAAAAGTTCTTTTGGCTGCGGGTGATACTTTTCGTGCGGCGGCTGAAGAGCAGCTTGAAATTTGGGCAAAAAGAGCAGGTGTTGACATTTTAAGAGAAGACAAAGCCCAGAGCGCGGCGCTTGTTTTTAAGGCTATTGATAAAGCAAGAAGTGAAAATTATAATGTTGTTATAATTGACAGCGCGGGAAGATTACAGAACAAGTTTAATTTGATTGAGGAACTAAAAAAAATTAAAAATGTAATTTTAAAAAAGCTTGAATCTGATAATCTTGAAACAATTCTTGTATTAGACGGCTCGCAAGGGCAAAACGGCTTGAATCAGGCGCTTGTTTTTAACGAAGCGGTTGATATTGATTCAATTGCTATAACAAAACTTGACGGAAGCGCAAAAGGCGGAATTATTCTGTCGATTGCAAAGCAATTGAGCATCCCGGCAAAATTAATCGGAACGGGTGAAAAAATTGAAGATATTCAAGAATTTAGCAGCAGAGAATTCATTGATGCTTTATTTGAATAAAAAAAGTTATGTTTGAAGAAGAGAAAAACACTAATATTTTTAAAGAAAAATCTTTTACGATTCTTTTAGGTGTTTTTTATATTTTTTCTATAATTTCTGTGTTTTATAATCTTCAAAAATTTTTTATTTTTCTTATATTTTTAATAATTTCGCTTCTTTTGATATTTTTTAATTACAGCAGACGGCGTTTGTGTGTTTTGTTTCTGGTTTTTATTTTTGGAGTTTTGAGGGTTGGTTATGATTTTAATAAAATTCAAAACAATCCGCAGGATTTATTGAAAGATTTAAATGCTAAAAATGCAATGCTTCAAGGGCAAATTGTTTCAAGTAAACAAATAACAAATCAGAATTCAAGAATTAAATTTTTCTTAAAAACAAACCAAGCGCAGATTGAGGACAAAATTTTTGATAAAACCGATTCTTTGGTTCTTGTTAATTTGAACTATGATAAATCGCAAGAAGATTATTTTAAAAAAATTACAATCGGAGATTATATAAAAGTTCAAGGAACTCTAAAGCCTGCTTCGGATTCTACAAACCCTTACCAGTTTAATTATAAAAATTATCTTTTAAATAAAGATTGCACAAATATTTTATATTCAAATGATTCAAATAATCTAAAGCTGTATAAAACGCCGAAATTTGGCAAAAATTTAAACGATTCGTGGTTTTTTGTTTTGAAACAATTTGAAATAACAAGAAATAAAATAATTGAAAAACATGCGCAAAATATAAAATCACCCAAGCTTGAAATTCTTGCAGGATTGGTTTTTGGAAATGAAACAATAAATCCTGATGATAAAGTAAAAGAAGATTTTAAAAATTCAGGACTTCTGCATTTGCTTGCGGCGAGCGGTTTGAATGTTGCGCTGATTTATGGAATCTGGTGGTTTATTGCATCAAGTTTGCGTTTTCCTTATAATTTTTCAATTTTTATTGGTGCATTTTTTGTTGTTTTGTATACTTTTATGACAGGTTTTCCTCCCTCGATTTTAAGGGCATCCATTATGCTTTTGTTTGTTTTGTTCGGTAAATTAATCGATAGAAAAACATCTTCAATTGCGCTTATTTTCTTTGTCGGGTTTTTGATTTTGCTCTTTCAGCCGAAAATGTTTTTTGACATCGGGTTTCAGTTGTCGTTTATGGTAACTTTGGGGCTTGTTATTTGTTGTCCTGTAATTTCTGATAAATTTAAGGTTTTGGATAAAAAATTTAAGGAAAAATTTAAAAATGAGCCTGCTTTAAAAAGGTATTTTTTAAATTTATTTTCGATTGATAATCTTGTCTGTGCGATTAGTGTTCCTTTAGTTGCGCAATTGTGGGTTATTCCTTTGCAATTACATTATTTTAATAATATTGCACCGTTAAGCGTTTTTGCTAATATTGCCGTTGTTCCGTTTATTGGAATGTTGAGTTTTATTGGTTTTGTAAGTTCGATTTTGGCTTTAATTCCCAAAATTTCAAATGCGATTGTTTATATTTTTGATTTAATTGCAAATCCTCTGCTTGTACTTTTGTTGAAAATCAGCGAATTTTTTGCATCTTTTAAATATTCTTTAATTTCAACATCAAGTTTTAATATTTTTCAGGTTTTTATGTTCTGGGGTTTGATTTTAATTTTAACTTTGAATATTAAATCTTTTTCTAAAAAATATTTAAAAATTTTTATTTTAATGTTGTTTGTTTTTCTTTTGAGTTTTGTTAAAATTGATTCTTTTAAAAATAATCTTGAAATAATCGCATTTGACGTAAGGAACGCGGACAGCTTTTTGATTAAAACGCCAAATAAGAAATATATCGTAATTGATGCGGGCAAAAAGGGTTATCGCGGGCTTGATGATGCGCAGATGATAATTAATCCTTATTTAAGAAATGAAAGAATAAGAAAAATTGATTATTTGATAATAACCCATTTTGACCTTGACCATTGCGGCGGAGCTTTAACGCTTTTGAAAAATTTTAAGGTTGAAAATATAATTATTCAAAATAAAATAGCAAAATCAAAAGCTTCTTTTGAAATTTTGGATTATTTAAATAAAAATAAGTTGAATTATAAGGTTGTAAAGAATGATGAAATAATTTTAAAAGAAAATAATCTTGAAATAAGGACTTTAGCTCCGATATCAAATAAGAGCGGTTCAAAATTATCAAAAGAAGAAGAAAATGAGACCTCGATTGTAACTTTATTAAAATTTTATGATAAAACCGCGTTATTCATGGGTGATTCCGGGGTTGAGGGATTTAGTTCAATAGAGGAATTTATTCCTGATAAAATTAATATTTTAAAAATTGGTCACCATGGCGCTAAAAATACAATTAATGAAAAAATGCTGCAAAAATTAAAACCTGATTATTCAATAATTTCAACAGGGTTAAATTATTACAATCATCCTGATTTTGAAACGATTGATATTTTGCAGAAGAATGATATTAATACAATGATGACTAAAAACTTGGGGTTTATTAAATTTATTATCACAAAAGATAAGATTCTGCCTTATCATTATAATTCTGTTGAAAAAACACTCTTGCCTGTTTCAAAGCAAGAAATTCCATTTAATAAATCAAAATATTTTGAAAATTTTTTAAAAAAAATAAAATAAACCCCAAACCCCTAAGGATACATATATTATAAATTTCAAGCGCAGAAAGTTTATTATACTTATTGAACTTTTGTCTATTTTTTTCTTTTGTTTTTGACTTCATAATATCCATGGTAATTCAAAGGAGAAAAAAATATGAATTGTACAGTTTCAAATATCTTAAAATGGATAACATACAGCGCGGTTTTAATCGGAGCGCTAAATTGGGGCTTGATTGGAGCTTTCGATTTTAATTTAATCGGTTTTATGTTTGGCGAAATGTCAACTTTATCAAGAATCATTTATTCTTTAGTAGGCTTGTGTGCAATCGGCTATTTCTTGTTCTCAATTAGGGACGAAGTAGAATGTTCGCACTATAACTGCTAAAATTATCATTAAATTTAATTACAAATCCGACATTTGTTATTTTTAAAACAATGAGGTGGCAGCCGCGATATTGAATGCGGCTGCCACTTTTTTCTAAAGTTATGGTAATAATAATATTATTATTTTAATTTTCTTTCGTAATAATTTTATCAATCAAACCGTAATCAAGTGCTTCCTGTGCGGACATGAAATTGTCTCTTTCTGTATCTTTTTTGATTGTTTCGATTTTTTGTCCCGTATGTTCGGCAAGCAGACCGTTTAACATTGATTTCATTCTTAAAATTTCTTTTGCTTCGATTTCAATATCTGTTGCTTGTCCTTTTGCGCCGCCTAAGGGCTGGTGAATCATTATTCTTGAATTAGGAAGAGCTAAGCGTTTGCCTTTTGTTCCGCCCGACAATAAAAACGCGCCCATTGAAGCGGCATCTCCGAGACAAATCGTTGATACATCAGCTTTGATTAATTTCATGGTGTCATAAATTGCCATTCCTGCAGTTATTACTCCTCCGGGGGAATTGATGTAGAGCATGATGTCTTTTTCGGGATTTTCACTGTCTAAAAGCAAAAGCTGCGCAACAATTGAATTTGCAACATCATCGTCAATTTCAGAACCAAGAAAGATAATTCTTTCTCTTAATAATCTTGAAAAAATATCAAAAGAACGTTCCCCTCTGCTTGATGCTTCAATTACTGTCGGAACGTAGTCTAAAATTTTATATTCATTTATTCCGTTCATAAAAATTTCCTCTTGTTATTTGTTCTTTAGTTTAATTATATTATAAAATCAGATTATTTTAACATCATGAAAGATTATTCATTCAATTTAACTATTTGTAACAATTTTTCTTTTTTTATTCTTGTGCTAGAATAAAAAGACAATATAGAATCAGTTAGAATATTTCAAAAAATACGCAAAAAATTTTATTTACATACTTTAAAATTATAGATTGTGAAAGATATTGGGGTGAAACATGAAAATTAATGCATTAAATTCAAACTTAAACTTTGCTCGCGCATTATCTGCAAGA
>CAPYQR010000022.1:0-5913 GCA_948742005.1 uncultured bacterium | reverse complement strand
CAGCAAACGAAGCAAGAAGAGAGTTGAATCTTAAAGAAACAAGCGCAACTGTTTTTGATTTTAGTGTGCCGACAAAAAAATATGACACAGGAATCGGAACAACTTTTTCTGATGATTCATTAAAATTGGTTGATATGTTAAAAACAATGTGCGGTGTTAATTCAATTCAGCTGGGTCCGCAGGGGGAAATTTCCGATTTTGTTCATTCTCCTTATTCGGGAACAAATTTTTCTTTGGGAAGCCATTTAATCGACCTTAAAAAACTTAAAACATCTTCTTACGGTAATTTATTAACTGCGCAGGATTTTGAAGCTCCTTATTTTAATCGCGTAAACAATAAAGACAAGGTTCAATATGCTAATGTTTTTGCTGCCGATGGACAGGATAGCATTTTAAGGAAAGCGTATGCGCGTTTTAATGAATTAGATGCCTCATCGCCTTTAAAACAAGAATTTGAAGATTTTAAAAAAGAAAATACATATTGGCTTGAGCGTGACGCATTATTTGAAGCGGCGGCTTATGAAAATAATGACAGAGATACAAGAAATTGGAACGATAGAGATAAAAATATTTTTGCAACAAAAGAAGGCGACAAGGAAAGAATTGCTCAATTAAAAAAAGTAAAAGATGAACATGGTAATAATATTGTAGATTATGAAGAATTTGTACAATTTATTGCATCAAAACAATTATTTGAAACAAAAGCAAATTTGAACAAAAAAGGAATTGACCTTTATGGCGATTCTCAAATAGGTGTTTCGCAAAAAGATGTTTGGGCGCATAAATCTGCTTTTGCATCTTATGAATTTGGAAGCAATCTTGGCGGGGATGTTAATTCCTGCTGGTCGCCTGCTTTTGATTTTGATAAACTGGATGGCGAAGCGGGTGAATTTTTATTTAATAAATTTGATTTATTATTCAAACGCTATAACGGTGCAAGAATTGATGCGGCATGGCAATATGTAAAACCGCAGGTTGCACAGCCTATGGTGAATGATGATGGCGGGGATGTTTTTGATGAAAATAAAAACAAATTAGGTGTTAATTTGAAACATCCGCCTGAAGTTAAAAATGATGGCAGATACATAATGCATAATATTATTTTAAAAGCGGCAGATAAAAATAATCTTCCCCATGATAAAATTTATCTTGAAATGCTTGGTGGAAACTCTTATGCTGCGCTTGATGCTGTTAAAAATACAGGCATGAAATTAATCCATATTACAAGATATGCAAACGATAAAGGTTCTTGGGGCAGAGTTAAACATTATGAAACTCAAGGCTCAAATAATAAATATCAAAATATGAAACCCGGTGATTATATACTCGGTACAGGAACACATGATGACCCGAGTTTGATTAAACTATCGCAAGACAAGGAAACAAAAAACAGGATTAAGTTCTTATCGCAGGATTTAAAAATAAATCCCGAAACTTTACATGATGAAAAGAATCTTGCAAATGCAATGACTGCCGAATTATTCACGACAAGCAACCAGTTTATGACTTTACCTGATATTTTAGGGTCAGACAGAAGAATAAATCTTCCAAATACCTCTGACGGCAATTGGATATATCGTGCGGGAAGTAATTATGAAGAAGAGTATCATAAAAATCTTGCTCAAAATAAAGGCTTGAATTATGCTGATGCTCTTTCAAAAGCGCTTAAGGCAAAGAATGGAAATCCACATTTGATTAATAAATTAAATCATTTTGCAGATATTCTGCGCGCAAATGGTCCAATGACATCTAAAGAGGCTGATAAATTAGATTTAAACGGTTAATTTTATTAATATTTTAATATTTAAGACCAATGTTTTTTAACATTGGTCTTATTATATTTTTAATGTTTCAATAAAATTTTTGTCAAAATTTCGTTTTTTCTCTTCGGGAAATATTTTGAAAATTTTTTTAATTTTGTCAACTTTAATCCCTTTTTCAATTAAAAATTTTGTATAATTTGGGTGAATGTTATTTTTTGCGCTTAATTTATAAGGTTCGCTTGCGCTCCAGGGGGTTTTTTGATAAATTGGCAAAATATAATCTTGGATTGTTTTTTGAATTAAATTGATATTGTATTTGTTTTCGCTAAATATTTTGTTGTAATAAGCGCATATTTCTTCGTTTTTTAAATTGCCTGCGCCGCGTCCCATTCCTAATAGCGAACAGTCGATTATTAAATTTCTGTTTGAATTTTTGTTGATTAAATTTATGGCGTTTTCATAAGATAATTCTAAATTGTTGTGCGAATGAAAACAAAGAGAAATTTTGGGGTTTAAATTCTTGTCAATAATATCAAACATTTTATCGACCGAAGTTTTATCCATAGAGCCTGTTGTATCAACTATTGAGAAAGCAAAAGGAGAAAAATCATTTGTTTTTTGAATTAGATTTTTTATCTCATTTTCATCATAAGAACTTGTGTGCATTGGTGACACAAAAATTTTATAATTTTTGTTTTTTAATTGTTCACAAAATTCAAGTGCTTTATTTGATTCATGCTTTTTAAAAGAAATTCGCAAAAATAAATTATCAAACTTGTTTTTTTCGATTTTTTGAATATCAACATCGCCGAAATTTATCATAAGGCAATAATTTGTGCTTTTGTTTAATTCTTTATTTTCAATCTTTACAAGATTTAAAAATTCAAAAATATTATTATATATCGTTGAATTTTTTTTATAATCTTTACCTGTTTTTAAAAAACCGCATTCAATAAAATCAACGTTAGCATCAATTAAATTTGAAACAATGTTTTTTATGTTTTCAAAACCAAACTCGAAATCATTAATATATCCGCCATCCCTAAGAGTGCAATCGAGTATTTTTACTGAAACATTTTTCATTAAAACAATTTTTAATTATCTTAAAAATTCAGGAATGTCTAATGGACCATGTGAGCCGCCCGAGGGGCTGTTTGGTTCTTTTCTTTCTTCGGATGCTGAAGAAGAGGGCATGCCGAACGGGAATGACGATTGATTATTTGAAAAGCCCGAGGGGTTGAATGCACCGTCAAACAATCCTGCTGCGGTAAGTTTGCTTGAACTTGAAGCAGGGGAAGAAACTTCACCGTTTTTAAGTTCAAAACCGGTAGCTATAATTGTAATTTGAATTTCGCCTTGAATTCTGTCATCAACAACCGCACCGAAAATAACATCAGCATCATCCGCTACAGCATCATGGATAACATTAGCCGCTTCATTAACTTCAAACAATGTCATATCAGGGCCGCCTGTAACATTCATTATGATTCCGGTTGCACCGTTGATAGAAGTTTCAAGAAGTTTAGAATCGATTGCAAGTTTAGCAGCCTCCATTGCTCTGCCTTCTCCTGAAGATTTACCGATACCCATTAAAGCGCTTCCTGATGATTGCATGATTGTTTTAACATCGGCAAAGTCAACGTTAATCAAACCGCCTACAAGGATAATGTCTGAAATACCTTGAACACCGCATAATAGAACTTCATCAACAACAGAGAATGCGTCTTTAAACGTTGTTCTGCGCTCAACTACTTCCATTAATTTATCATTAGGAATAACAATAAGAGCATCAACATTTTCTTTTAATTTTTCAAGCCCTTGAAGTGCTTGAGCTAATCTTTTTTTACCTTCAAATTTGAAAGGTTTTGTAACAACGCCGATTGTTAAAGCACCCATTTCTTTGGCAATTTTAGCAACAACAGGAGCAGCACCCGTTCCTGTTCCGCCGCCCATGCCTGCCGTAACAAAAACCATATCGGCGCTGTCAAGCGCTACTGTTATATCTTCTCTTGATTCTTCTGCTGCTTTTTCACCGACTGACGGATTTCCGCCTGCACCAAGTCCGTTTGTTAATTTTGTACCCAGTTGAACTTTTCTTGGGGCGCTGGACATTTCTAAGACTTGAGCATCAGTATTCATTGCCCAAAACTCGACACCTGATAAACCTGAGGCTATCATACGGTTAACTGCATTACCGCCGCCTCCGCCGACTCCGACTACTTTGATGTTGGCATTTGAAGAATATCTGGGGTATTCGCTCGGTTGTCTGTCATAATTGTCTAGTTTGAACTTATCCACTTATTGGCCCTCTTATTTTTTTCCTTTTATTTAACTATATTTTAAAAACTTTTAGAAGTAAAGTTTTTATACTAGAAGTATGCGCTAAATTTAACATAAATTCAAATTTCTGTGAAAAAATTTTAAAAATTTAACATTTTTAATAAAAATTAATAAAAAAATATTGCAAAAAATCCGCAAAATTTATTTTTTGCGGATTTTAGGATAAATATATTAATTTATTCCCCTCTTATGAGCTGAATGACATCAATGCTTTGACAGAGCGAGCCGTGTCTTGGACTTCTTTTTCGCTGTGCATGTTGATTGTGTCTTCTAAAATTTTTAATGCTTCTTGTTTGTCTTTAAGTGCAAGAAGTTCATTTATTGCGCACATTGCAACGCGTGCGGAAAGGTCGTTGATTCCTTTTCCTTTGTTTATAATTACAAGCTCAAGTGCGTGGTGCGTGTTTTTTCTGATTAACGCCTTGCTTGTAAGTTCGCGCACTTCATCAATCGGACAATTTGTTCCAAGTTCATCCAGAATTTTGATTGATTCTTCGTCTTTGTGTTTTCCGAGGGCTTCAATGATATTTTTTACTCTTCTATTGTTCATTTGCACTCACTCCTTGTAATTCGTTAGTCAACATTGTTCTTAATTCTGATACAGGCTGGTTTTGTAATCTTGAAACGCTGTATTTGAAAGGATTTAATTCAACTTGCATATTGCCGATTTCTTGCAGTTTTTTGCCTGCTGCAATTGTGCTGTCTTTGATTTTGTTACCAAAAGCAATTACGTTGGTTTTTAAGGATGAAAATTTATTAATCGTTCCAACCCAGGCACTTGCTAAAAGTTTTCCTGTGTTTTGCATTTTTTCTTTAACAGAATCAATTGCCGATGTATTATTTTGAGTTTTTTCGTCTTTATTTGTTTTTTCAAAAACATCAAATTGAACAATATTTCCTTTGAAAGTAATACCAAAAGGATTTGTTTGCGCTGCTTTTTCTTCTTTGTTAGCTGTTTTATTTGCTCTTAAAGCTTTAAATTTGTTAAAAGCTTCAATGCTTGAGCGAAGCGGGGAAATCTTTTGCATTTTATTCTTGCCTTTCTTTTCCAAATATATTAATACGTTTATCCTAAATAAAAGTTACCATAGCGACAGCAATAAAAAATCAACTTTATGGATGAAATTAAAATTTTATAACGCCTGTTAACTCCATTATTTTTGAATTATAAATGATAACGTAGGAATTTTGTTCATCAATATAATGTATTTGCGCTTTTTTGTAATCAAATTCAGCAGGATTTTCGCCTTTGTAATATTTTCTTTTTTCTTTTTCCTGCTCAATTAAAAATTTTTTATAGCTCATTTTTTTAACTTTTTGCTGTTTTGGGTTTAGAGTTTCCAAGACTTCAACTTTGACAACGGGAATTTTTGCCTTTAATTTTCCTGCTTGATAAATCAGCAAAAAATCAAGGTATTTATCGGGTTCAATTGTGTAGAATCCTTTTTTTAAGCCATAACCTTTTGAATTTACTATATCGTTTTCCAGAACCAAAATCGCAGGGTCTTTTTCGCTGTATTTTAATTTATCGTTTGATAAAACCTTTGTTTCGTCCCGCTCTCCGCTTGTTTGGACGGGGTTTAGAGTGTATTGTCCTTTTGAATATTCGTAGGCAATTAGGTTTGTGTTTAAATCAATCATCAAATTTTAAATTTTTAATCCTTTAAGCATTTATTTTTTATTGTATACAATCCGACAAAAAACGCCAAAACCGCCATTGAGAGCAAGACTTTTTCAACGCCGAATTTTTGTGCAATTATTACGAGCGGGAACTTGATGAAATGAGGGAATTTCTTGATGTTCAATTTCT
>CAPYQR010000021.1:13651-16264 GCA_948742005.1 uncultured bacterium | reverse complement strand
TCAATTTTATAATAATTGTTTTAAATCCACTACGCCCATATCTGTCCTATCCACAGGATATAATAATTCTGATATAATAAAAAATGGAGAAAAGTCATGTTTAACAATAAGCAAAACGGCGGTGAGAATGTTTTGAAGAAATTTTGGACAATTTTATTAACTTTACTTGTCTTATTAATTCCTATCGGATTTTTATTCAACATCATCCACGAAAGAGAGAACTACCGGAAAGAGGCTGTGGAATCCGTTGCTTATTCCTGGGGAAGCGAGCAGACTTTAGAAACGCCTAAGTTGTTAATAGGCGATAAAGAGCTAAATTTAGAGGATTACAGTGCCGACATTAAAATAAAAACCGAAATTCGCAAAAAAGGGATTTTTAAAATCCCGCTTTATGTTGCAGATGTTGAGCTTCAGGGAAATTTTTTAAATATTTACGGCACTTTATCAAATAAAGCTGTTCTTTCTTTTGAAGTTAAAGATTCAAAAGGCTTTATTGAAGAACCTGTTTATCAACTAAACAATTCCACCCCGCAAAAAGCCCAAAGCACAACCATTTCAATTAATTTAACCACAAATTCTCCCCGTATTCCTTTCAAAATTTCATATAAAATCAGGGGTTTAAATGCGATTAATTTATACGCAAAAGCAAAAAATAACAATGTTAAAATATCGGGTGATTGGAATTCCCCTAGTTTTAGCGGGCATTTTCTTCCCAATTCACGAAAAATCGAGAAAAATTCATTCGCAGCCGAGTGGAAAATCCCGAACATTGCAAAATTAAGCAATGCAAAAGGTCCTGAAATCGAAGTTTCTTTGCTGATTCCAGTAGATAATTACAGAATGTGCGAAAGAACTTTAAAATATTCGTTTTTATTCCTACTCTTAACTTTTATCAGCTACTTCATCTTTGAAATAACTTCAAAAGAAAACAGAAAAATACATCCGCTTCAATATTGTCTGCTTGGAGGCGCAATGCAGATATTTTACCTGCTTCTGGTTTCATTGAGTGAATTTGCTCCATTTTTGCTTTCTTATTTGATTGCAAGTTTGATGATTATTTCACTTGTTACAATTTATACTTATTTTGTAATAACAAAAGCTCAAGGAAAAACTTTCACCGCGGTTATTGCCGGTTTAATGTCGATTTTATATGCCTTTTTATACATTCTTTTGTCGCTTCAGGATTTGGCTTTGTTAATCGGAAGTTTGGGAATTTTCTTTGTAATGTGTGCAATAATGTACGTTACAAGAAATATTGAATGGTATAAAGAATAATCTCAACACAAAAGCTATTTTTGCAATTTCAACAAATCTTCAACAACCGCGATTTGATTTTTTAATTTATCAAGTTCAAATTGAAGATTTGTTGATTTTTTCATCTCTTTATTCTTGCGCTCCTGTTTTGCTTTTTCGCTTAGCTCAGCAATAGCTGTTACAACCACCCCTACTATAACATTCATTACAATAAATGATGATGTTAAAATAAAAGAAACAAAATAAATCCATGCATAAGGAAAAACCTTAATAACAGGACGCGCAATTCCCATTGACCAGCTTTCTAAAGTCATTATTTGGAAAAGGGAGTACATACTTTTGCCAATGCTTCCAAAAAAATCATTAAATTCGGAAGAAAACATTGTTGTTCCCATTATTGCAAAAATATAAAAAATCAAAAGCAAAAGCAAACTAGCCCAGCCGACATTTGGAATTGATTCAATAATTGCCTGCACAATTATCCTCAATCTCTCCAATTTTGTAACAAGCCTCAATGCTCTTAATGCGCGCAAAACCCGAAACGCGCGGAAAGAAGAAAAAACACCGCCTGTCGGAACAAGAGAAATTGCAACCAAAATAAAATCAAAATTATTCCAGCCGTCTTTAAAGAAGTTTTTTCCATAAACATATATTTTAATTATTATTTCAATTGTAAAAATCAAAACACAAATATCGCAGGAGATTTGTAAAATCTTTTCAGCCTGTGCGCTTAAAGGATAAGTCATAATACCCAGAATAATTGAATTAAAAATAATTACCGCTAAGATGAAATTTGTTGTGTATTTATTTTCAATAAATTTTTGTAATTTCTCTTTCATTTTAATCTTCCCTGTGGTTCAATTAATGTTGATAAAGCAAAAATTCTTCCAATGCCGCTATTTTCATTGCATTAAAATCAGGCATTTTCCCACTCCAAATTTTAAGCGCGTAACATGCCTGATAAATCAACATATCAAGCCCGCAGATAAATTTTTTATTATATTTCATTGCCTTTGAAATCAAAGCCGTTCTTAAAGGATTGTAGACAATATCATATACAATCGCATTGTAAGGCAGAGATTCAATTTGTTTATCATCCAAAGGTGAATTATTTTCAGAATAATTTTTCATGCCCAAAGGCGTTGTATTTACAACAATATCAATATTTTCAAATGTTTCCATTAAACTTGTTTGAATCGAATTAATTTCGATTTTATCAAATTTTTTTCTTAAAACATCAATTGTTTCTTTGGAATTTATAACATTTCTAGTATAAAAATCGATTTTTTTAACCCCGAGCTTATAAAGCCCCGCACAAACCGCTCTTGAGGCTCTTGTGCAATTTCGCAGCAAGGAGGG
>CAPYQR010000021.1:0-13641 GCA_948742005.1 uncultured bacterium | reverse complement strand
GGATGCTCCACCCGTGCCTAAAATCGCAGCATCGCTATCTTTAAGGTTGTATTTTTTTAATGGTTCACAAAAACCGTCAACATCGGTGTTAAACCCCGATAAACTCAAATCTTCTTCTATTTTAACTGAATTTACAGCGCCGACCATGTTAACATTTTCATCAAACTTTGAAATAAACAATGAAACAGGAACTTTGTGCGGAATTGTAACATTAAAACCGTAAAATTTATTTGTCCGTAAATATTTTATCCTCGAAACCAAATCCTCGCTCTCTGTCGGCAAAAGTTCATAACTTCCCTCCAGCCCGAGTTGTTCAAAAGCGGTTTTATATAATATCGGGCTCAAAGAATGTCCCAAAGGATAGCCGATTAGCCCAAGTTTGTAGTTTGTCATTGAAATAGCTCCCGAATTATTCTTCCATGTCGCGTGCGTATTTGCAATTTTTGTTTGAACAGGCGATTTTATTTCCTCTTTTTAAATATTTTTTAACAAGCAGGTTTCCGCAATCGGGACATTTTTCCCCGCCGTTCGGTTCTGCCCAGAGTGCAAATGAGCAATCGGGATATTTTGAACATCCCCAGAAAAATGTTCCATATCTTGATTTTCTTTTGACTAATTCGCCATCCCTGCCTTCTTCCGCGCATTTTGGACATTTAACACCTGAAGATTCCACGATTGAGAATCTTTTTTTGCATTTTTCATTCAAACACTGGTAATATTTCCCATAAGGCCCTGTTTTAATAACCATATCGCCGCCGCATTTTTCACATTTTTTATCCGTAGCCTCATCCGCGGGAACTTCGATTTTTTCTCCATCCCCCTCCATTGGCAATGCTGTTTTGCACTCGGGATAACCCGAACATGCCAAGAATTGCTTTCCATAGCGCGATAATTTCACAACCATCTTCCTGCCGCAATTCGGGCATAATTTATCTGTTTCAACATCAACCCTTTTCATATTTTTTTGCGCTTCATCTAAAGTTTTTGAAAACGGTTGCCAAAAACCATTTAAAAATTCAACGCTGTTTTGTTTATCTTCTGCAATATCATCCAAACTTGCTTCCATTTGTGCGGTGAATTTATAATCCATGATTTTTATAAAATGTTCATTTAATTGCTTGCAAATAGCACGCCCTAAAGGAGTCGGTTTGAGAGATTTTGATTCAAGTTTTTCAACGTAGTTTCTTTGTTGAATTTTCGTAATAATCGGAGCATAAGTCGAAGGACGCCCGATTCCATATTCTTCCAATTGTTTAACTAAACTAGCTTCAGAATATCTTGCAGGGGGCTGGGTGAAGTGTTGTTCAGGATTTAATTTGTTTAAATCCAATAAATCGCCGACTTCAAGGTCAGGGGATTTTTTCGCCTGTTCAATTTCCTCATTTTCGCTGTAAATTTTCGTAAAACCATCAAAAACAATTTTGGATGAACCCATTTTGAAAATATATTTATCTGCAGTTATATCAACCGTCAAATTTTTAACTTTCGCATTGGTCATCTGGGATGACATAAACCTGTCCCAGATTAATTTATAAAGTTTATATTGTTCGCTTGTTAAATATTGCTTAATGCTCTCGGGTGTCTTATCAACATAAGACGGACGGATTGCTTCATGGGCATCTTGCGTATTTTGTTTCTTTTTAACATAATTATTCGGTGTTTCAGGGTAATATTCACTTCCATAATTATCCAAAATAAATTCACGGGCTGTAACCTGCGCATCATCTGAAATTCTTGTTGAATCCGTTCTCATATAAGTAATTAAACCAACCGAACCATCCCCTAAATCAATACCTTCATAAAGTTTTTGCGCAACCTGCATGGTTTTAGATACGCCATAGCCTAATTTAGAGCTTGCTTCCCTTTGCAGGGTTGATGTTATAAAAGGCGCTTGCGGTTTTCTCACACTGTCGCGCGGGGTGATTTTTGAAACGATATATTTTGCTTTTTCAAGATTTTTTAAAACCTCATCAACTTCTTCTTTGTTATGAAGTTCAAGTTTTTCATCTTTTCCGTTGTTGTTGATGATTCTTGATAATTCAGCGCTGAATGTAAAATTATCTTTCGCGGATTTTGCTTTTGCTTTGTTTAAAAGCGCTTCAATCGACCAATATTCAACAGGAGTGAACGCTTCGATTTCATCTTCTCTCTCGCAGATTATTTTTAGCGCAACGGATTGAACACGACCGGCTGAAAGCTTATAATTTTTCATTTTTTCCCATAAAATCGGACTGATTTTAAAACCTACAAGTTTATCTAAAATTTGTCTTGTTTTTTGGGCTTCAACTTTCAACATATCAATCTGATGATAATTTGCAACCGCTTCTTTAATCGCATGGGGTGTGATTTCATTAAAAACGATTCTAAAAATCTTATCCTCAGGGAATTTAAGGCATTCCTTAACATGCCATGCAATCGCTTCTCCCTCACGGTCAGGGTCTGATGCGAGGTAAATTTTATCAACGGTTTTTGCAAGTTTATTTAATTCTGTAATGACTTTTTTCTTTTCAGGGATTACCTCAAAAACAGGTTTAAAATTATTTTCAATGTCAAAACCAAGCCCTTTTGAAGCTAAATCGCGGACATGACCCATCGAAGCCTGGATTATATAATTATTTCCCAGAATTTTGCCGATTGTTTTGCTTTTTGCGGGAGATTCAACGATAACAAGGGTTTTTTCGCCTTTTTCAGCTTTAGATGTCTTTTTATCAGCTTCTTTTTTAGTTTTTACATTTGCCATAATTCAACCTACATACATTTATAATATTTATTGTTTGATTGTTTTATTAAACCTTTTAATTCTAACTCTGTCAATATTACCATAACAATAGAAACATCAATAGTTGTTTTTTGCATGATTTCATCAAAATTTTTCGCTTCCAAAGACAAAATTTCAGGAATTTCTTTTTGTTTGTCGTTTAATTCATGAATCGATGTTTTAACCTGTTCAACTTCAAATTTCCAATCAAGTACATTTAAAATATCGTTGCTTGATGTTGCAATCGCCGCGCCGTTTTTAATTAAATGGTAAATTCCCGTTGTGGTGGGATTCATGATATTGCCCGGAATACACATAAGCTCGCGGTTATAATCAAGGGTTAAATTCGCACTTATCATAGCTCCTGATTTTAATTTTGCCTCGGCAACAAGTGTTCCTTTGCACATCCCTGTAACAATCCTGTTTCTTTGAGGAAAATTAGCAGGCATTGGTTTGATTTTAAGAGGATATTCACTCAAAACCACACCCGACTTTTCGATTATATCATAAAATATATTTTTATTAGCATTGGGATATATCGTATCCAATCCACAGCCTACAACAGCAACTGTCTTAATATTGTTTTCAATTGCGCTCTTGTGCGCCTGCGCATCAACTCCATAAGCAAGACCTGAAACAATTGTTAAATCAGAATCCTTGAAAGGAGATAAAATATTATTAAGTGCAATCAAAGCTTCACTTGAAGCATTTCTTGAACCAATCACGGCAAGATTATAATTATTGTTTAAAAGTTCAATATTTCCTTTATAAAATAAAGCCAAAGGAAAATCAGGAATTTCTTTCAAAAGAGGGGGATAGTGTTCATCTTCAAAAGTTAAAATTTTAACATCTTCATCTAAAAACGCTCTTTTATAACAATCATCAACATCTATTATTTCTCTTCTTGCAATATAATCGCGCGGAATAGAAATATTATAATGATTACAAACCTGAGTTAATTCCGCGCTTGAAATTAAAAACGCACGTTTAACATCATAATCAAAATATTCAAAAACCTTGCTTTTGACAATTGGTCTTGTTTGAAGATAGTTAAAAGCTGTGTAATATTTTAATTTTTCTTCGTTCATATCTTTATTTGAATCTAAATTTATTTTTAATTGATTTGTTTTTTTCATTTTATATTGACTGTCATTCCATTTTTATTTTAATTTATCTTAATTTTAATTAAATACTTTCAAATTCTAATTTAACAGCTTCAAGGTTAAATGTCAGAGAATCTTTATGTTCAAGTGCAAGCTCAAGAGAATCTTTATAAGATTCATAGTCCTCATTAAGCTCAAAAACTTTTGCGGTTAAATAATATAAATCTCCGTTTTCAAGGTTTTTTTCCGCTTCAATCAAAAACTCAATTGCCTCATCTGACCGTGCCTGTTTAATTAAAATTTGTGCGGTTAATTTGTGTGCTTCAATGTCTTTCGGGTTTTTTTCGATTGTTTTTTTGAGCATTACAAGCGCATCTTCGCTTCGATTCAATTCCCAATATATTTGCGCAATGTTAAAATAAGCCCAGGAATAATCAGGGGATAATTCCAGAACTTTTCGATATTCCACAAGCGCAAAATCAATTTCTTTTATTTTTTTATATTCCCCTGCTAAATAAAAATGTGCAAAATAATCGCTGTAATTATATTCAATTGCTTTTTTAAAACATTTTATAGCGGTTTTTGGTTCATTAAGTTTTGAATAAATTATCCCTATTGAAAAAAAAGCGTTTGAATCTTCGTTTTTATAATAAATCACTTTTTTAAAATTCTGAATCGCTTTATCAAGCTCGCCCTTGATTTCATAAACAAGTGCAAGATTATACAAAAAATCAGGCTCTTCAGGCTTTATTTCAACAGCTTTTTGATAAGCAATAAGGGCATTATCAAAATTTTTCAATTTTTCCCAGCAAATCCCCGTGTTAAAATATAAATTCGCATCATCAGGAAAAATTTCAAGCAGATATTTAATATGCGACAGCGCAACAGATTCAAACCCTAAATCCAAACAAAGCATAATAAGCTCTCTTCGCGCTTGAAAATTCTTAGGGTTGAGTTTTATTGTCGTTTGAAGATTGTCAAATCTTTCAATATCATTCATCTTCTTTATTTAATAATTTATCTAAATCCAAATCAATAACTTTGCCGTCAAATTTCAAAGTAACTTCTTGTCTTTCTTCTTTTTCCAGTTCATCTTTATCTTCGTCTTGAATAATTTTTTCAATTACCAATTGAGCCATATCAAGCGCTACTTTTTTCTTTGTTTCAGGCGTACATTTTTCAAGCATTTGAATCGCTGTTCTGACTGTTGTATCAATATCATACCAGCGCGAATATCCTCTTTGTATTCTGCCGTCTTCAACCGCTGCCATGATGTCTTCGACATTTTCATATTTGTTATCTTGAATATTGTGTTCAATAATAACTTTAATTAAATTAAGCGCAACGGCGATTTGCCTTTCATCGGAAGAATTTGCAAGGGTTCTCATCGACATTGATAAAACAGGGTCTTTATCATACCATCTTGAAAAATATTGATTTTCCATTTTTACTTATTAACTCCTTTAGTTTAACTGTTTTTATAAATTACGCCATAGCCTTGTTTTGGATATTCCCATTCCAATGATTTTAATTTACATGCAATTTTACATGCGCCGCATTCAAGGCAGTTTTCATATTGTATTATTATTTCATCTGTGTCAGGGTCAATGCTGTATACATCAGCCGGACAAATAAAAGTACAGGTTTTTTCATCACATATTGCGCAAATTTCCTGATTAACTTTTAAATGTGATTCACAAGAACAATTATACTTGATTGTACTTAATTTGTCTTGTATTGATTTTTTATTGTCTTTTTTATTGTCCATTTTTATTTCCCAAAAAATACATCAAACGCACACTTTGAAAAAGCAAAAATATCTTTAAACAGCTCTTTTATTGCTCTTTTTTCAATAAAATTAAATGCAAATTTTCTAAATTGCGAACTTTTTGAAACACAATTTGCACTTGTTACAATTTCAAAAAATTCCTTAATTCTTTCAGGATAATAATAAGAAAGCGACTCACGTCTTGAATAAAGTTTCTCTATAACGTTTCTATAAGAATAAAGGTCTTTTAAAATAAATGATTTTTTTAATTTTTTCTTATAATTTTTAATTTCTTTATCAATTTTTGCTTCATCAGCACACCCGTTCATACTGTTAAATCCCGCTTTATCAAGCGCTTCAAGTGCTGTTTGCCCTGCAAGTTTTCCGCTTATCAGAGCAAAATTTGTTCCCTCAAAATGAACATTATTAATAAACCCTGCGCAATCTCCCGCAAGCATTACATTCGCTTTAGCAGCTTCAGGCATTTTTTTATATCCTGTTTCAGGAATCAAATGCGCGCTGTATTCAATTGTTTTGCCATCCTCAATTAAAGGCGAAATATCAGGATGTTGTTTTATTTCATCTAAAAGAGTGTTAATATTTATCTTGTTTTTATCCAAATCAACCATATTTACGCCCAAACCGAGCATAACCGTATCTTTAAATGTGTATAAAAAAGTCATCATAAACAAATCTTTATAATCTCTGACCCCGCCGAAATACATCTTAGCAGCGCCTGATGTTGACGGTTGCAGATTAAATCTTGATTCTATTGTTTTTTTATCAAGTTTAATTGTTTCTTTTATTGTTAAAAGCATATCTTTAGGTTTAAAATCTTTTCTTAAACCCAGTTTTTTAGTCAAAAGCGAATTAACACCCTCGGCGATTATTATAATCGGAGCATAAAATTCTTCAAGTTCGGTTTTAATTCCGATTATCCTGCCGTCCTTTTCGGCTAAATCTTTTACAAGAGTATTTGGAGCATAATAAACACCCTCTTTTTTGGCTAATTCCACAAGCCATTTTTCAAGATTAAATCTTTTAACGGCATAGGAATTTTGTGCGGATTTATTTTTATAAGTCAATTCAAAAGATGTTTCAGGAGTCAAAAATGCCCAGGTGTGGGAATTTATTATTCTTTCATAAGGAAGATTGTCTATTTCATCTCCTGCAATTTCCCTTAATGCACAATCGAAAACCGCCCCGCCATACATGTTTTTACAGCCTGCGTATTGATTTTTATCAATCAAAACAACTTTCCTCCCGCCGCGCGCAACACTGATTGCCGCAGCAATTCCCGCAGGACCTGCACCTATTACAATAACATCAGAATTATAAACAATTTCCATAATTTAATAATACAAGTTTATTCTATAAAAAACAATACAATAACAGGTTAATCTCTTGAAAGTACAAGATAAATCATAAGCCCGCAAAACATCACCAGAGGATAAAATAACCCTTTTAAAACAGCATAAGAGCTCAAAGAAATTGAACTTGCCAAAGAAACGGCAATTAAAATCTGCGCTCCATAAGGAATCATCCCCTGAACACAGCAAGAAGTCGTATCTAATAAACTTGCTGTTTTTTTAGGACATACATCATATTTTTTTGATAATTCTTTTGCAATAGGTCCTGATGTTATAATTGCAACGGTATTGTTCGCAGTAAAAAGATTTATAACACCCGCAAGTACACAAATTCCAAACTCGCAGGTTTTTTTATTTTTAATAAATCTTTCGGCAGATTTAATAATAAAAGTTATCCCGCCGTTATATCGAACCATACGCAATAACCCCCCTGCAAGCATTGCAACAATTAAAGTTGTCGCCATATTAACCGTACCATCGCCGATACAGGCAAAAGCCCCGAAAATATCAAAAGCACCGTAATAAATCCCGATAATTGTGTTTAAAATCATCCCGATTAAAAGCAAAAACATAACATTAACGCCTGCAACCCCCAGAATCAAAAGAAAAATATAAGGAAAAATTTTAACTAAAGATTCAATATCAACAGAAGCATTAAAATTATAAACTCCGGAAGATGAAAAACAAGGCAGAGTATACAACAAAACGCAAATTACCGCAGGAATTATAACGATTCTAAGGTTATAGAGCATTTTATCTCTCATATCAACATTTTGTGTTCTGGTTGAAGCGATTGTCGTATCTGAAATTAAAGATAAATTATCCCCAAACATAGCGCCGCCCACAACAGCCCCCACAATAACCGCAGGATTAAACCCGATTTCCTGCGATAAACCGACAGCAATCGGGGTCAAAGATGCAATTGTTCCGCAGGAAGTTCCGATTGAAAGAGAAATCAAGGCAGAAATCACAAACAGACCTGAAATCATAAATTTTAAAGGAATAAAATACTGCGCAATCCTAACTGCACTCTCTACCCCGCCAATTGTCACGGCAGTCTGCGAGAAAGCGCCAGCCAGAATAAAAATCAGACACATAATCATTATATCTTTGTTACCCATTCCAAGCGCAAAAATTTCGATTTTTTTGCCCAGTTTTTCTTTATGATTTAAAATCAACGCAGCAGAAGAAGAAATTATAAAAGCAACCGTCATCGGGACTTTTGAAAAATCTCTTGTAAAAGCACAGAAGCCGAAATAAAACAAAACAAAAACAACAAAAGGAATCAAAGCCTTGAAACTTGATTCTCTCCATTGCGGGTATTCTTCTTTATTCTGTGTCATGTGGTGCGCCTTTTATATAAACTTTTTTAATTATACTATTAATGCTATAAATAATGCAAAAATTTTGCCATAAAATAAAAAATAAGATATAATTATTTTATAAAAAGGAGTAAAAAATTAATGAGCAAACAACCATCAGATACCACGCCTGTTGAGGTTTGTATAATTACAAAAGACCACGAAATTAAAGGAACGGTTTATGTTTCAAAATTCACAAAATCCAACCGTGAATTAACAGAACTTTTAAATGATAAAGAAAGAAGATTTTTAGCAGTCACAAACGCGGAATTAGTCGTCCAGGGTTCAAATTCTGCTCCAAGAAGATATGACTTTTTAGAAATTCATATTGATTCAATAATAATCATGCACCCGGCATCGCAAGCTTTATTTAAAGAAAGCTCAAAAGCACAGGAAGACATTATTAAATTCAGAGAATTAAGAAACAGATTATCCCAGACAAAACCGTTTTAAAAAATATCAAAATTCAAAAAATCAAAAAACATTGCCCGAATTTTTCAAAAAGGCAATGTTTTTTGTATAATTATTTCAATGAACAAAAAAATTACCGATATTAAAAAAATAAAAGTAATCCAAGCACCACTGGCAGGCGTCAGCGACAAGGTTTTTCGCGGACTTATAAGAAAATATCATTCAAAATGCCTCATGGTAACAGAAATGATTTCATCCGAGATGCTTTGCAATAACCCGAATCCTAAAATTATTCAATTTGAAAATTTTGAATACCCTCTCGCTTTTCAGCTTGTCGGACATAAAATTGATAAAATGACAAAAGCTGCAAAAATCGTTGCACCATACGCCAGTATGATTGATATCAACTGCGGCTGTCCCGTTAAAAAAGTTACCGTATCAGGTGACGGCAGCGCAATGATGAAAACCCCGGAGCTTATTTTTGAAATCATCCAATCAATAAAACAAGCGGTTGATTTACCCATAAGCGTTAAATTCCGCCTTGGCTGGACAAATAATGAAGAAAATTTCATAGAATTTGGTAAAGTTGTAGAATCAGCAGGCGCTGATTTTGTAACGCTGCACTCAAGAACCCGCGCGCAATTATATCAAGGAAGTGCTGATTGGGAAAAAATCGGACTTTTAAAAAAAGAATTGAAAATTCCTGTTTTTGCAAACGGAGATATAAAAACGCTTGAAGATGTCCGAAAATGCCTTGAAATCTCCTCCTGTGACGGGGTTTCAACAGGCAGAGGAATAATGGGCGATTTTACTCTTCCTTATCGAATTGAAGAATTTTTAACAACAGGCAAAATAATCCCCCCGCCAAACTTTGAAGAAAAAATCGAAATGTTAAAAGAACACCTTGCGCGCGAAGTTGAATTTATGGGAGAAAAAAACGGGGTAAAATTTATGCGCAAGTTTTACGGTTATTATATTTCAAGCGAACGCAACGCTTCAAAATACCGTAATGTTTTGGTTACAATTGAAACACAGAAAGAAATTTTAAAGGTTTTAGATGAAATATTATCTCTACATTCTAAAAACTCTTGATAATACGCTCTACACAGGAATTGCGCTTGATATTAAAAAAAGATTCAACCAGCACAAAGAGAAAAAAGGCGCAAAATATACAATTTCACACCCGCCTGATAAAATTGTATATTTAGATATTTTTGAAGATAAATCACAAGCATCAAGCGCTGAATATAAAATTAAAAAAACCCTTTCAAGAAAAGAAAAACTGGAACTTATTGAAAAAAATAAAGAAAAAACACAAAAACTTCTCCTTGAAGCAGGATTTTAGCTTTAAGCATAAACATAAGGCGGACCGTTTTTGATTTCAAGGAGAATATTCTGCGCCAAAATTAAAAGCTCTTCTTTTGAAGCTCCTTTTTCAAGCTTTAATTTAAAATCTGCAATCAAAGGATTAATTGCACTTAATTTTTTAGCTTTAAAATTTGCAATTTCAACATCAGAAAGCTTCTTTTTCAAATTTAATTCCGCTTTTGAATTTTCTCTTGCAACTGTTGTTTTTTTAACAGCATCCACAGCGCTTTTTACAACATAAGAAACAGAACTCATCATTGTGAAAGCAAGAAAAAGGTATTTATTAAATTTATTATCAGGATTGAGAATCCAATTATATAAATGTCCCCGATTATCGTTTATATAGCAATAGTACTGGATTTTGCCCGATGTTCCATAAATTGCCTTATCGGCATTAGTATAAATATTCAACCCGTTCATTTCATCAATAAATTCTTTAATTTCGTCTTGTGTTATTCCTTTAATTTTTTGAACATCGTCTTTAATTACCACATCCGATGCTTTTGTGGCGATTAAAACCTCTTTTAATCTTTTAATTGCTTTTTGTTTGTCAGGAAGTTCAAAAATTTCCTGCTTATCAAAATCAAGCAATTTTTTTTCAAGTTTTTTTTGATAAAAATCAAAATTTCCTGCTGCCTTTTGAAGATTTTTAAACATTAAAAAACTTAAAAATATAGTCGTCAAAAACGCAAAAACAGCAAGGGGAAGTTTTTTCTTTATTTTATCAATAAATTTTTCTTCATCTTTCTCTTTTTTGTTGATATGTTTATCATCTTTAAAATTTGAACCTGTAAAGGAAGTTTTAGAAAAAGTATCTTTAAAATATTTTGTCGTATTTTTCAATAAATCATTTACAACATCAAGTTTTCCTGAAAAAGCATGGACTTCAATATCTATCAAATTTTTTTGAAGATTATGATTAATTTCACAGTTTTGCTTGTTAATCCAAACTTCCTTATAGCCGTCTACAAAATTTTTCGCACCCAAACCAATGCCTGACATCAAACAAACACTCAAAAAACCTAAAATATTTTTTCCCATAGGTTCTCTTAACAGCCGAAACATAGCAAACTCAGGCTCTTCAACAATATTCATATTCCGCGCCAAATCCTCGGGCTGGATTAAATCTGTTTTTTTTAACAAATTTTTTGAATAACCCTTGATTAAAAAACTCAATGCTGCACTTCCTAAAATCAAAGCAAGGCTGAGAACGGCTATAGGTTTTAAAATTTTTTTAGAATCAAAATCTTCCCTTAAATCAGATTTTTCAAAATCGGGATTATTGCCTTTTTTATCCAGAAAATCGTTTTCCAAAACCATCAAATTTGACGAAAATTCATCAATACTTTTTAAAATTTCGTCTGTTTTATCTTTTTTAATCTTATTTTGAAGCAAAAATCCTTTTAAACTTTCCGATTCAATTTTTTTATTTGCCAAAATCATCTTTTATCTTCCTTGATTTAATCATTCCTGTTTGTCTTTTGCGCGTTTTTTCCTGTTTTTCATCTTTAAAATTTTTCTCCTGCCCTAAAAAAGAGCTTAATTTTTCAATTATCGAATTTAAAAATTGAGAGCTTTTTTGAAAAGCGGAAGCGAAAAAATTTTGTATTGAATTTTGAAATAAATTCAACGATTTGAACATTTGAGAAAATTTGTTAAAAACACCTTTGAAAATATTTGCCGAATTATTTAAAACAAAATTAAAACTTTTTGAAATTAAACTGTTTTTAAATCCTTTAAAATCCATCAGTTTTGTAACATTTTGCAGAATATTTTTTAAAAAAGTATTTTTTTTAAAATCCTGATTGAATTTTTGAAAATTTAATTGTTTTTGCTCGTTTAATCTGCTTTGTTTTAATGCTTTTATTCTGTTCCATTGCGCCAAACATTCATTATAGCTCATCTCGCCTTTTTTTCGGGGTTTATTTCTGTCAGAACTTGCCATGCTTCCTTTTCCCGAACAAATAGGGCAAGTTCCGACAACAAAACCATGCGGACATTTATTTATTTGAGATTGTTGAACTAAAGGTTTCAAATTTTTCCTTTTTTGATAATTTTTCAATTAAAGTAAAATTTTAAACCGTTTAAATAAAAACCGCACAAAGACCAAATAAAATTGAAAAAACAATTTTATAAATAAATTAAACGTTTTTTGGATTCACGCAAAATAACGCTCTTATTTCAGTCTTCCGGCTATACGGCCGCGGCCCGGCTTAAGGAATTTCACCTTAATTTCCTGTTTTTATTTATTTTAACATAAAAATTCTAACCTGATATTTTTTAAATAAATTATTCTTCCAAAAAATCTTCTTCGTCTTCATTATCAACAGGAATTTTAATCTCAACACCCATTTCGGTTAAAATATCTCTTGCCTTAGGTCCGTATGCCGTTTGGGAAAAATTTTCAAGTATTGTTTGATAACAAATAATTGCATCTTTTTCTGCTCCGCGCATGCGGTAAATATTTCCGATTTTATAATACAAAGGAGCAAAACTTGCCTCGGATAAAATATCCATTTGTTCATCAAGCTGTAATTTTGCTTCGATTAATTGTTTGGAATCTTCAGGCGTGTATAGTTCTCTTTCGTATATTTTTTTAGTTAAATTATCTATTTTTGTTGTCAAATCTGTAATTAATTCTTGCGAAACGCCTTTTTTCTTTGAGGATTTAGTATTTCCTTTTGCAGCATCAGCCGGAAGCATCTGGTTTAAGATTAGCGCTAGCATGATTATTATTAAAGATAAAAAAGTTATTATCTGCTTCATGATTTAGTAAAATAAAACCTCTCCAATAATATCTTACAATGATTTTTGAAAAATTCCTCAATCTTGCGGTTGAATTTTTTTAAATTTTATATTTAAAATCAATAAAAAGGATAAAATATGAAAATTAAAAAAATCTCTTACCTGTTTATTTGCGCCCTGTTGTTTCTTTTAACGGTTTCAACTCCTCTGGATGAAAAAGCACAAGGCTTTTCGCTCAAAGGCACAGTTAATCATGAAATCATCCCAAAAGGCTTTTATGGAACATGGGGAGTTGTTTCAAAATTAAAAAGTTCAAACAACCCTGAAGTTTTTAACGAACACAGCAAAGATATCTGGGTTTTATCAGGACAGGGAAATGTTTTAATTCTTGAAAACAAATTGAGCGGGGCAAAATCAGAAGTTATTATTAAAAATAAAAACAAAGAAAAAGACACTTTAAAATTTTCCAGAGAAAAGATTGTTGAAAATGAAAACAAAAAAACAGTCTACAAAGAAACAGTTGAATTTTTACTTTTAGGAGATACTTTTACAGGAAGCGACTATTTTCTTATAGAAACCTGGGTAAATAATAATTTAATGAAAAAAAGCGAAGCACATTATTCTATTTCAGGAATTAAAATTTCAGGAACAAATCCTTGATGTTTTTCGTCTATAAAAATTAAATTATGGTATATTATTTTTTATGAGGCTGTCGAGCTGGGCTTGCGGAATTCGTGCGTCTGCTACTGCTTTTTGT